>CAIYXG010000227.1 GCA_903930035.1 uncultured Actinomycetes bacterium
GAGCACCCCGCTGGGGGCCACGTCGCGCAGGCCGCCGGCCATGACCTGGGGCGCCAGCTCGCGCCAACGCGCCGTGGCACCGGGCTCGGCCCGGTCCATGCGCACGCAGCCGGGGTCCAGGTGCAGCAGCAGCGACGTCTCGGTGCGGCCGGCGTGGGAGTCCCCGCCCGGGACCTGTGGGTGCCAGGCCCGCACTGCGCGTCCCTCGTCGGCCAGCTGGGCGGTGGCCCGGGCCAGCGCGACGGCGTTCCCACCGTGGCCGTTGACCAGCACCACGCCGGCGAACGGCTCGGCCGCGCCCGGGACCGGCAGCGCCGACCTGACGAGCTCGACCACGACCGCCGTCATGACCTCGGTGCCGACCGACAGCGTCCCCGGGAACCCGGCGTGCTCGCCCGACGCGCCCACGGTGACCGGCGGTGCCACCACGGCAGCCGGACCGAGCGCCTGGGCGAGCGCGTCGGACAGGAACCCGGCGATCCGGGTGTCGACGTCCAGCGGGAGGTGCGGCCCGTGCTGCTCGCAGCTGCCCACCGGCACCACCAGCAGCGACCCGCGGGGCACGTCGGGCCACGCCAGCTCGGAGAGCCGCAGGACCGCCACGGTCAGTCCGGGCGGCCCGGTGGCTCCAGGTAGCCCCAGGCCCGCAGCTGGTCGAGCACCGCCTGCGCCGCCTCGGCGGGCTCCAGCTCCACGGTGCGGGGCGGCGTCCGCTCCACGAACGCGCCCGTCAGCTGCACGACCCGGTCGAGCGCGTCGTCGCCCTCCGGCGGAGCCACGTGGCGGGCACGGGGGCGCCACGGCTCCGTGCGGGGGGCCTCGGCCCGGGGGTCCGGACGGCCCGGCACCACCTCGACCGCGGCGGCGCCGGCACCCAGCGTCGCCGCCAGCGAGGCGCGGCGCAGGGTGGCGACCGAGCCCTCGACCGACACGACGGCCGGCGCCCCGGCCACGACGTCCTCGCGACGGCCGCCGTCCAGGCGGCGCACGCCGGCGACCCCGTCGTCGCCGTGGGCGGCGACGCCGACCAGGCCGAGCGCCTGCTCGGCACCCAGCAGGTGGGCCAGGTAGGCCGGGACCGAGCCGGAGCCACGGTCGGCGCTGTAGTCGCCGCACACGACCACGTCGGCCGCGAGCAGGGCCGACAGCACCGGGGCCAGCGACGCGGCGACAGCCTCGGAGGGCTGGTCGGGCGCCAGGTCCACGCGCACGGCCCGGTCCACGCCCACCGCCTGCAGCTCGCGGAGCCCCGCCTCGGCGGCCGGCGGGCCGGCGCACACGACCGCCACCCGGGCACCCCAGCCCTCGGCCAGGCCGAGGGCGACCTCCACCGCCGCACGGTCGGCCTCGGAGAACCCGTCGGAGCGGCCGGTCGACCGGACCGTCCCGTGGACCGGGTCCACCTCCGGGCGCAGGTCGGCCCACTTCACGCACGCCGCGACGAGCATCAGCGCACCGTCCTCATGACGCGCACCTCAGGAACGGTGGAACACGACGCCGTGCCCGCCCTCGGGGTACGACCAGCTGATCGCCCCCTCCTCGTTGCACACCAGGTAGCAGGTCCCGCACTCGAAGCACTGCTCGTAGTTGAACAGGATCCCGCCGGCGGCGGTCGGGACGAACAGGTTGGCCGGGCACGCCACCACGCAGCCCCGCGTCGAGCAGTCCGCACAGATCCGGTCGTCCACGACGATGTGCGCCTGCTCGGCCACGCGGAACTCCACCGAGCCCATGCGGGACTCGAAGCTCAGCTCCGGGTAGTGCGTCGGTTCAGCCATGTCGTGCCCAGTCCGTCCCTTCCAACCTGTCTCGTCCAGCCTGCCTCGTCCGCCCTGCCTAGCCGAAGGTCCGTGCGGCCCGCAGGCCGTCCTTGACCGCGTCGCGCCACTTCACGCCGTGACGCTTCATCTGCCGGCGCAGGATGGTGCGCAGGCGCGGCTTGGGGTCGGGGTTGGTGACCGTGAAGAGCTCCTCGACCACGCCGTTGACGACACGGGGCATCTTCTGCTGCGCGAGCTCCCCCATCACCAGGTGCGGCGCGTCACGCAGGCGGCGGTGGTCGGCCAGCACGAAGCTCGACTCGAGCCGGGCCCGGTAGCCCGCCAGGCCGGCGGCCGAGGTGTCGTCGCGCTGCACGGCGCGGGCCGCAGTACGTCCTGCGGCGGCGCCGGCGCCAATGGCGAAGTTCACGCCCTCCAGCCAGATGCCGGCCGCCAGGCACATGGCGGCGGCGTCACCCGCGACCAGGATCCCGTCGCCGACCAGCTCGGGCATCATGTCGAACCCGGCCTCGGGGATGACGTGCGCCGAGTACTCCTTGACGTCGCCGCCCTCCACGAGCGGGGCCACGGCCGGGTGGGCCTTGAGCCGGGCCAGGAGCTGCTCGGGCCGCTGGTCCCCCCTGGAGAGCTCCGGCAGCGAGAGCACCAGGCCCACCGCCACCGTGTCCAGGTTGGTGTAGACGAACCCGCCGCCCGGGACGTCCCCGGTGCAGCCGAGGATCTCGATGTCCACGCCGTGGTCCCCGCGCACGCCGAAGCGCTCGTCGATCACGTCGCGCGGCAGGGCGATGGTCTCCTTGACACCGACGGTGTAGTTGGCCGGGTCCACCGTCGGGTAGAGCCCTGCCTCCTTGGCCAGGAACGAGTTCACGCCGTCGCAGGCGACCACCACCTTCGCGGTCAGGTCGCCGTCGGGACGGTCGGTGCGGACGCCCACGACCTTGCCGTCCGGACGGCCGTCCTCGCGCAGCAGGCCCGTCACGGTCGTCGAGCACACCAGCACCGCGCCGGCGTCGACCGCCTTCTGCGCCAGCCAGGCGTCGAAGTCCGGCCGGTACGCCGTGGCCCCGTTGTAAGGCGGACGCCCCCAGGCCTCGTTGCGGACGTCCAGCGTGGTGGCCGCCGTCTCGGTGAGGATCATCGTCTGGCGCCGCGTCACCCACCGCTGGACCGGCGCCTCCTCCCACCAGTTCGGCAGGAGCGTGTCCAGGATCCGGCCGTAGACCACGCCCCCGTACATGTTCTTGGCGCCAGGGTACGGGCCGCGCTCCACCAGGCACACCCGGCGGCCGGCACGGGCCAGCTCGAGCGCGGCGGCGGAGCCGGCAGGGCCGGCCCCCACCACGACGGCGTCGAAGTCGGGGGCGCCGAACGCCGGGGTCGCCACGTTGCTCACTGCGCCTCCTGGTCCAGCAGCCGCGCCAGCTCGGCGACGACCTCGTTGGCGTCGGCCACGACCGCCAGGTCGGCCATCGCCATCATCGGGCAGTGGGGGTCGACGTTCACGCTCACCATGTGGTCCGGGTCGCCCAGGCCGGCGGTGTGCTGCACGGCGCCCGAGATCCCGAACGCCAGGTAGAGCTGCGGGTCCACCACCACGCCGGTCGTGCCGATCTGCCGGGTGTGCGGCACCCAGCCACGGTCGGTCACCACTCGGGTCGCACCGGTCGAGGCGCCCAGCGCAGTGGCCACCTCGGCGAGCTGCTCGAACCGTTCGGCCGAGTCGAGCCCGGCCCCGCCGCCCAGGATGCGCGGCGCCTCGGCCAGGTCCATCGTCGCCACGTCCGGCGCGTGGACCTGCACCACCCGGGCGTCACGGACGTCCGCCGGCTCCAGCGCCAGCGGGGTCACGGCCGGCGGCTCCCCCTGAGCGTGCGCGCCGGCGCCGCTGACCCCGGGCTGCAGGGTCACGACGACCGGCCCGACCAGGTGGTGGCGGCTGGTGGCGGCCCCGCCGTAGGCGGCGCAGGTCACGCCGTCGTCGCGGACCTCGAGCGCGCCGGCGAGCAGCGGACGGGCCAGCTCGGCGGCCAGCCGCGGCGCCAGGTCCCGGCCGTCGGGCGACGCCGGCAGCACGACCACGTCGTCCACGGCGACCTCGGCCGCCAACGGCGCGGCCCAGGCCCCCGGCAGGAAGCCCGGCGTGTCCCAGGCCCGGACCTCGACGGCCACCCCGGCCAGTCCGGCCGCGGCGGCCGCCGCGCCCTC
>CAIYXG010000228.1 GCA_903930035.1 uncultured Actinomycetes bacterium
CGGTGCGGGCCACCATCTCGGCGTCGATGAACGACCCCTCGCTCCGGAGGTCGAGCGAGTCGACCAGGTCGCGCCGCAGGAACTTCCCTGCGAAGTTCACGTCGCGCACCTGCACGCCGAGGGCCGCCCGCACCATCAGGTTGTAGACGTACGAGAAGACGTAGCGCCGCACCCCCTCCCCCGCCCGGCCGGTGCGGTACAGCGCCACCATGCCGGCGTCCGACTCGCGCAGCACCCGCAGGGCGGCCGGCACCTCGGTGAGCGCGAAGGGCAGGTCGGCGTCGGTGTAGAGCACCACGTCGCCGTCCGACGCGGCCAGTCCCGACCGGACGCCGGCGCCCAGGCCACGGTTGCGGCCGTGGGTGACCACGAGCAGCTGCGGGTCGGCCGCCGCCCGGGCGGCCAGGAGCTCGGGGGTGCGGTCGGTCGAGCCGTCGTCGACCACGACGACCTGGACCGCGGACACCTCGCCGTCCCGCTGGAGGTCCGAGGCGGCGCGGGCCACGGCGTCGAGCGTGTGGAGGATCCCGTCCTCCTCGTTCCAGGCCGGCAGGACGACGCTGAGCCGGACCGGGGCGCGCCCTGCCCCGTCGGGGCCGCCGGCACTCACGTGAGGTACCAGCTCCGGGCGAATCCCATGGAGAGCAGGACCATCAGCACACCACTCGCGGCGACCACGGCCCAACCCCGCTCCCGCCGGGCCAGGCGCTCGCCCCACATCGCCCACACCGGGAACGCGGCGATCAGGTACCGGCCCGTCCCCATGAAGTCCTCGGTACTGACCGTCGGGATGGCCACCAGCACGGCGACGAACACGCCGTAGCCCCAGCCGAACCGCCGGCCCACGGCCGGGACGCTCAGGAGGACCACCACGACCATCAGGAGCTGGAAGGTGGTGGTGAGCGCGTAGGAGGGCGAGTCGGTGAAGTCGCGCAGCCGGACCAGGTAGGCCAGCTTGAGCAGCGGCAGGTCGCCCGGGTGGTACACGGTCTGGTTGGTCTTGAACGCGAGCGGGTCGCCCCAGCGCACGCCCAGGTAGAGCATCCAGAGCCCCAGGCCGCCGCACGCCAGGAAGGGGCCGAGCAGCGCGGCCGACCAGCGCTCGCGCACCAGGCGGACCGGCAGCTGCCAGCGCTGCACGAGCCGGGACCACCGGCCGCCGCCCGCCCCCGGGGGCGGCGGGACCGCCAGGAACCCGGCCCGCTCCCACGCCATGACGACGACGGCGGGGAGCACGGCCATCCCGGTGGGCCGGGTCGCCGTGGCCAGCGCCCCCACCAGGCCGGCGAGCACGTAGCGCTCCGAGCCGACGAGCAGGAAGCAGCCGAGCACCAGGAGCAGGAACATCGAGTCCGAGTGCACGACGCCGTAGAGGTACCAGGCGTAGGGGTAGAGCATCGCCGCGGCGAAGGCCGTCCGGCGCGTCCGGCCGTCCATCCCCTGGACGCCGGCCCACTTCCACAGCAGGCAGGCCGCCAGGACGCCGCACACGGCCGACACCACGATGCCGGTCATCAGCCAGTTGCGCACGACGACCTGCACGGCGCGGACCGTCAGCGGGTAGAGCGGGAACCAGACGATGTTCGAGCGCACCCCGGGCACGTAGCGGTAGCCGTCGCGGGCGATCTCGAGGTACTCGGGCCCGTCGAACTGCAGCCAGCCCCCGAACACGTACTGCCACCCCTGGAGCGGCCAGAGCCGGTAGGCGGGGTCGCGGAGCACCCGGTTGGACAGGTGGGCGAGCACCAGCATCAGCGAGGTCAGCGACCCCCAGAACACGAGCGGGAACCGGTACCGCCTGAGCAACGTTCGCCCCACGGCTAGGACGGTAACGACACGCCGGGCCGCTGTCGACGCACGGGTGCGCGGCCCGCGCCACTGCCTAGGGTGGGCCCATGGCCGGGGGCGACACGTCGGAGGGGTGGCGCACGAGCTACGGGCGCGTGCGCAAGGACCCCTTCCGCGCGGTCGAGGACACCAACCGCGACCGTCTGGTCCGGCTGGGCGTCGACCAGCTCGACCGGTCGGCCCGGGTCCTCGACGTCGGCGCCGGCGACGGCAACCTGGCGCGCAGCCTGGCCGGGCTCGGGCTCACCGGGGTCGTGGGCGTCGAGTACCAGCCCGAGCTCCTGGCCCTGCACCCGGACCGGCGGCGCACGGTCGCGGGGTCCGCCACCGCGCTGCCCCTCCCGACGTCGTCGGTCGACGCCGTGGTCGTCATGGACGTGCTGCACCACGTGCCGCAGGCGGCGCTGCCCGACGCGCTGGCCGAGGTCCGCCGGGTCCTGCGTCCCGGCGGGCGGCTGTTCGTGTGCGAGCCGGCGCAGACCGTCACCCGCCGGGTGCTCGACGCGGCGCTGCACAGCCCGCTCCACCGCCTGACGCGCTTCAGCCGCGACAAGCGGGCGATGGTCGACGCCGAGGGGCAGACCTTCGTCGACTGGCTCGCCGCCGAGCACGGGTTCCCGACCACGGTGCGGTCGGCCGGGTTCACCGTGGAGCTGTTCGAGCGGAAGTGGCTCCACCACTACGGGCGGTGGCGCCGGGCCTGACCCGTGCGTCAGCCGCCGGCGCCCGGCAGGACCCGGTACGCGTCGTAGACGCTGTCGATGGTCCGCAGCCGGTTCAGCAGGAGCTCGAGGTGCTCGGGGTCGCCCAGCTCGAACTCGAACCGCATGCGCGACACCTTGTCGGCCCCGCACTGCGACTGGCTGCTGAGGATGTTGACGTGGTGGTCGCCGAGGAGCGACGTGACGTCGCCCAGGAGCCGCGGACGGTCGAGGGCCTTGACCTCGACCATCGCCACGAAGTGCCCCTGGGACCCCTCGTCCCAGTAGACGTCGACGATCCGCTCCTTCTGCGCCTGCGCCAGGGACGCCGAGTTGGCGCAGTCGACACGGTGGACCGACACGCCGCGGCCACGGGTGACGAAGCCCATGATGCGGTCGCCCGGCACCGGCGTGCAGCAGCGGGCCATGCGCACGAGCATGTCGTCGAAGCCCTCGACGTGGACCCCCACGGGCTCGTTCCGCCGCCGGCCTCGTGGCCTCATGGGCTGCGCGACGACCTCCTCGCGGGTCTCGGTCGTCCCCCGGACGGCGCGGGCCACCCGGGCGCCCACCGACTCGGCGGAGACGTGGTGCTCGCCGATGGCGGTGAACAACGCGTCCGCCGTCTGGTAGCCGAGCTCGGTGGCCACCTCGGTCACGACCTCCGAGCCGAGCAGCTGCTGCACGGGGAGGCCCTCGCGGCGCAGCGCCTTCACCAGGTCCTCCCGGCCGTTCTCCAGCGAGTCCTCGCGACGCTCGCGCAGGAACCACTGCCGGATCTTCGACTGGGCGGCGCGGGTCACTGCAATCTGCTCCCAGTCGCGGCTGGGACCGTGGCCCGGGACCTTCGACGTGAAGATCTCGACCGTGTCGCCGGAGGCCAGCTGGTGGTCGAGCGGCACCAGGCGGCCGGCCACCCGCGCGCCGATGCAGCGGTGGCCGACCTCCGTGTGGATGGCGTAGGCGAAGTCGATCGGGGTGGCGCCGACCGGCAGCGTGATCACGTCGCCCTTGGGCGTGAACACGAAGACCTCCTCGAACTCGAGGTCGGTCTTCAGGTTGGCCATGAACTCGGCCGGGTCGGTCATCTCCTGCTGCCAGTCGACGATCCGGCTCAGCCAGGCCACGTCCTCGGAGTGCCCCTCCTTGTAGGAGAAGTGGGCCGCCACGCCCCACTCCGCCTTGGAGTGCATCTCCCGGGTCCGGATCTGGACCTCGACAGGGTGGCCGTCCAGCCCGATCACGGTCGTGTGGAGCGACTGGTAGCCGTTCACCTTGGGGTTGGCGACGTAGTCCTTGAACCGGCCGGGCACCGGCGTCCAGAGCGCGTGGATGGACCCCAGCGTCGCGTAGCAGTCGCTGATCGACTCCACGACCACACGGATGCCGACCAGGTCGTAGATCTCGCCGAAGGCCTTGTTCCGGCGGACCATCTTCTCGTAGATCGACCAGAGGTGCTTGGGGCGGCCGGTGATCTCGGCGCCCACGCCGACCTCGGCGAGCCGGTCGCGGATGGCGTCCTCGACCCGGTCGACGTAGGCGTCGCGCTCGGGGTCGCGGGCGGCGACCATGTGGTCGATCTCGGAGTACAGCTTCGGGTGGAGGGCGGCGAAGCAGAGGTCCTCCATCTGCTGGCGGAGCTCCTGCATGCCGAGCCGGTGGGCCAGCGGCGCGTAGATGTCGAGCGTCTCGAGCGCCGTCCGCTCCTGCTTCCACGCCGGGAGCGCCGCGATGGTCCGCATGTTGTGCAGCCGGTCGGCCAGCTTGATGATCAGGACCCGGACGTCCTTGGCCATCGCCACGAGCATCTTGCGCAGGGTGGCCGCCTGCTGGGCCTCCTTGGAGTCGAAGTGGACCCGCTCGAGCTTGGTGACGCCGTCCACGATGGCAGTGACCTCGGGCCCGAACTTCTCGTCGATCTCCTCGAGCGTGAGCACGGTGTCCTCGACCGCGTCGTGCAGCAGCGCGGCGGCGATCGACACGTCGTCCATGCCGTACTGGGCCACGATGCCGGCCACGGCGA
>CAIYXG010000229.1 GCA_903930035.1 uncultured Actinomycetes bacterium
CGACCACGACGACCACCCCTGCGCCCGCCACGCCCACCACGTCGTCGCCGCGCACCTCCGGGTTCACCGGCGACGACGGGTACCTCCCGGAGGACGATGTCGGCGGCGCCGACGTCGACGCCGGACCACCGCCGACGGCGCCCGACCCGTACGAGCCCGACCAGTACGAGCCCGACCGCACGGACGACCGGGGAGGCCAGTACGTCGAGACGGTACGGCCGGGCCAGGCCACCTACCGGGTCCCGACCCCTACCACGGCGCCGGTCCCGCGGCCTGCGCCGCCCGCGACGACGCGTCCGTCACCGACGACCTCGGCCCCGGACTGACCTGCGCTACGACCCGGTCGACGTGCCGGTCACGGTGGGGAGGGAGACCGTGATCCGGGAGAACGTCACCGACCCCCCGAGCCGGGGCGTCGCGTACGCCGAGGTGGTGGCGACCAGCTGGAGCGTCAGGGACTGCCCCGGCCGCGCGGCGAACGCAACCATCTCCAGGTCCACCGCGGTGCGCCGCTCCGTGCCGTCGAGCACGAGCGGGACCGGTGTGATCTGCTGGCCGACCACCTGCTGGGTGGCGGGGTCGACCAGCTGTGCGAAGACCGCCTCCGGCTGGGGCCCGTCGGGGACCGTGCCGGTGTAGGTGAGCCGCAGCGTCGGGGCACCCACGACCAGCGCGGTGCGGTCGCCGAACGGCACCGGCACGTTCACGGCGACCTGGGCGACGCCCGGCATGATCTCCTCGGACAGGCGGCCCACCAGGTCGCCGTCGCCGGCGGCGGACACGGGCCCCTGCGACCGGCTCGCCGACGTCAGCTCGAGCGTCCCCGACCCGGTGGCGGTCACGGGCCGCCCGGCGCGCAGCGGCCAGCCGTCGCCCGTGTGGCGCACCCCGTCCTGGTCCACCAGGTCGAACTTCGGACCATCCTCCACCGACGCGTCGTCCTTCACGTAGCGGTCGAGCCAGGCGACGATGCGCGTGCTCACCCGCTCGGGGTCGCCCACCTTGGCGTTGCACAGGCCGTGCCCACCGCAGAACCACACCATCGCCACCGGCACGCCGTTGTCGTTGACGACCTCGTAGTTCTCGACGGCCTCGGCCAGCGTGAACAGCGTGTCCACGGTGCCCTGCACGATCAGCGTGGGGACGGCGACGGCCTCGACCAGCTCGGCGGGGCCCCGCGAGCGGAACCACTCGGCGTCCTCCTCGGACACCGTGCTGGTGGCGTCGCCGGACGCCTTGGCCGACGCAATGCGCGGGTCGGTGGAGCCGGTCGAGCTGACGCTGGTCAGGATGGACGCCCACCCGGTCTTGGGGACCTTGGCCTTGTAGAGGCTGGTCTCGAGGGAGTGCCAGGCGATCACCGGCACGATGGCGTCCACGCGGCAGTCGATGGCCGAGGTCACGAACTGGATCCCGCCGCCGTAGGACGCGCCCACCATGCCCATGCGGGGGTCGCCGGGGCCGTCGAGCTCCACGCCCGACTGCGCCGCCACGAACGTGATCAGCCGCTGCACGTCCTTGCCCTCGACGTCCTTGTCGTTGACCGTCGCCGTGCCGTCGGACTCGCCGAACCCCCGCGGGTCCCAGGTGAGCACGTTGTACCCGGCCCTCTGCAGCCCGCCGATCGACATGGCGCCCAGGATCCCGGTCCCGCCGGGCACGGTGTCGCCGGCGAGCCCCCAGCCCGGCCCCATGAGCACCGTCGGGGCCGGGTCCTCGGGCGTGGCGCCGTCGAGGGGGAACCAGTGCGCGCGGATCTTGGTGCCGTCGAACGACGTGACGTTCCAGTCCGTGCGGCCCGCCCCGAGCGGGGCCGGGACCTCGGCGCTCGTGATCGCGCCCGTGTCGGGCGGGTCGCACGTGGCGGCGGCAGGGGCCGGTGCGGCCGACGTGGCCGGACCCGCCGAGGTGGACGGGGCACCGGACTCGTCGGACGCACAGCCGGCGACCAGGGCGGCGGCCGTGAGCATTGCGACGAGCAGCAGGGGCGTGCGGCGGGGCATCGAGGCGCCTAGTCGGTGCTGCGCAGGACGCGGCCGGCCAGGTCGCCGGTGTGCTCGCCGTGGTCCATGAACGGCACGCCGTTCACGATCGTGTGGTCGTAGCCGCTGGCGCCCTGGACGAACCTCGCCGCGCCGCCGGGGAAGTCGTGGCGGATCTCCGGGACCGGCAGGCCCAGCGCGTCCAGGTCGATCACGTTCAGGTCGGCGAACCCGCCCTCGACCACCCGGCCGCGGTCGCGGTACCCGATGAAGTCGGCGGTGTCCGAGGAGAGGCGCCGGACCCCTTCCTCCAGCGAGAGCACACCCTCGTCGCGGACCCAGTGGGACAGGAACCACGTCGGCTGGCTGGCGTCCATGATCTGCGTGGCGTGGGCGCCGGCGTCGGCCAGCCCCATGATCGTCACGTCGGAGCGGACCATGTGCTCGATGGCGGCGTGGTCCTGGTTCATCACCGGCCAGTTCACGACCGAGCGGCCGTCGGTCCGGACCAGCTCGTCGACGTAGGCCTCGACGGGCGTCACGCCCCGGGCGGCTGCCACGGCTGCCACCGTCTCGTGCTCGGCGTGCGCGTACGACGCCGGCTGGTCGGCCGGCATCAGGTACATCCCGGCGAACGCCTTGTCGGCACCCTCCTCGAGCAGGCGGGCCCGCACCTCGTGGTCGCGCAGCGCCGCGACCTTGTCGGCCAGGGGCGCGTCCTTGTACGGCTGGAACGACGGCAGGTCGTCGATCAACGAGTTGCCGTCCAGGCTGAACAGCACGCCGACGCTGCGCGGCGTCATCTGCGGCCGCAGCTGGGCACCGGTCGCGTTGGCCTGCTCCGACAGCTCGATCACGCGGCGGTAGTGGTCGCCGAGCGAGCTGATCTGCTGGAGGTTGAAGCAGAACGGCCGGCCGGTGCGGCGGGAGATCTCGGCCATCCAGGCCAGCTCCTCGTCGACCCGGTCGCCCGGCACGTTGGGCAGGTTGTACCGGGGCGCGCTCTCGAGCACGCCCCGCCCCAGGCGGCCGAGCGGCTCGGCGATCGCGTAGAACTCCTCGGGCTCCGACCACGTGCCGGGCACGTTGCGGCCGTCGGGCACCCGGTGGAACAGCGAGCGGGAGATCGAGTAGCCGAGGGCGCCGTCCTCCATGGACTGCTCCACCAGGCGGGCCATCTCGGCGAGCTGCTCCGGCGTGGCCCGGAAGTCGTCCTCGCACGAGGCGTCGCCGGCCACGTAGAGCCGCAGCGCCACGTCGCCGACGTACCCGCCGGCGTTGAGTCCCCGAGGCAGCTGCTCGACGGCGTCCAGGTACTCGCCGAACGTCTCCCAGTCCCAAGACAGGCCGTCGATGATGCACGACGCCGGGATGTCCTCGACCGACTCCATGGCGTTGGCCAGCACCGGCCCCTGGCCCGGCCGGACCGGCGCGAAGGTCATGCCGCAGTTCCCCATGACCACCGAGGTCACGCCGTGCCAGCACGACGAGCTCATGGTGGGGTCCCACCCGACCTGTGCGTCGAGGTGCGAGTGGATGTCCACGAACCCGGGGGTGACGATCCGGCCCTCGGCGTCGATGACGCGGCGGGCACCGGTGGCGTCCACCTCCCCGACCGCGGTGATGCGGTCGCCGTCGACCGCCACGTCGGCGCGGCGTGCGGGTGCACCGGTGCCGTCGACGACGGTGCCGCCCGTGATGACCAGGTCGTGCGCCATGGGTCCCCCTGACTCGGCCGCCTCCGTCGGGACGGCTGCGTCAGAAAGTAGTGCGCGGACCTTGCCGCTGTCCCGGGCGGCTAGTTCAGGACGCGGGCACCGGTGGTGCCGTCGATCCGCACCCGCGCACCGTCCACCTGCAGGTCGTAGTACGAGCTGAACTCGCACGACTCGCCCCACGGGCTCGAGTGGCGCGGGTGGTTCCGCAGCGGCGTGGCCTGGCCGTCGACCTGGAACCCGCTGAGGGTGCCCAGGCGCAGGTCGCCCTCGACCGGCGACACGTAGTGCACGTCGATCTGGCCGTTGGTGCGCACCACCTCGACGGTCGCCGACGTGATGGCCGCCACGAACGAGTCGAAGTCGCCGTGGTCGCTGGCCCCGCCGACCTCGCAGACCCACACGTTGGACGCGCCGCCGGGCGCCACCAGGTCGTAGGGCTGGGTCATGCCGTTGGACGCGGAGTCCGCCGGGTTGAGCGGCCGCCACTGCGTCGGCCGCTCCGACCACAGCGCCACGTAGCCGTTGCCCTTGCGGCCGAGCGTCCAGCCGTTGGCCTGACGGACCTCGTCGAACCGGTCCTGGGGGAACCAGGCCCGCGTGAACGGCAGGTACGAGAAGTAGGGGCCCAGCAGCGGGTCGGTCGGCGAGTCGTAGGACGGCCGGTAGATGTGGATGGCCGCCCGCTCCTTCTGCGCCGACTTGGGCATGGACGCCGTCCCCACCCAGTAGCCGTCGCTCGGGGCCTCCTTCATGGGGTGGATGGTGAAGACCGTGGTCTCCGGCCCGAGCGTGGCCTGCCACGCGTGCACCTGCTCGCCCGAGTCGCCGAACCGGTGGTCCACCACGCACGCGAGCATGGCCTCGGCGCTGCGCCACGAGTAGGTGTGCGCCTCGCCCAGCACGCCCGCCGCCGCGAAGCCGGCCAGCTCGCGCACGGCGATCTGGGCCAGCCCGGGGCTGACGTCCAGGAAGTCCTTCACCTTGGCGAACTTCTGGAACAGCTCGGTCTCGAACAGGTTCCACTTCTTGGCCGCCTCGAGCGAGACCGGCACCATCTGCCAGGCCGTGAGCGCCCCGGTGGACCACCAGAACGGCAGGTTCTCGGTGGTGTAGTCGTACCCGAAGGCCCCCTGGGGGTCGAGGTTGAAGTCCTCGCGCGGGTCGAGCGGCAGGCCGTGGCGCTCGCGCACGACGGCGGGCTCCTGGCTCACCCCGGCGCGGCGCACGGCCTCGGGCACCCGGTAGTCCGTCTGGCCGATCAGGTAGAGCGGGCCGATGTCGTTGCCGTTGTTGAACGGCTTGTCGGTGGTGTCGAACAGCAGCTTGCAGGTGTTGAACGACGACTCGCCGTTCCACGAGAGCTTGCCGGCCTTGTAGCCGCGGCCGTGGCTGGCGCCGAACACGCACTGGAACGTGTTGGTGGCCAGGTCGAGCATCGCGGTGTCGGCCACGCCGGCGCAGAGCGCCTTGATCTCGGGGTCGTCGGCAAACTCGAGGAGCGTGAGCACCGGCGCGTACGTGAACTTCAGGTACGTGTTGGAGTGCCACTCGAAGAACCCGAACCGGGTGCGCTCCCTGAGCCAGTCGATGACGACCTGACGGGTGCGTGCCGCGTGCTGGGCGCCGGTCAGCCCGGTGAAGGTGAAGACCCGGTCCGGCACGGCCAGGCCGCCCAGGTACTCGTCACAGGCGAACATGCCGCGGTGGTTCTCGGACCAGAACCACTTGTTGTCCACCTGGCCGGCCGGCAGCGGGTCGTCGTAGCGGTAGCGGGCGCCGACGATCTTGTCCTCCATCGCCGTGATGACGGCGGGGGGCAGCACGTCCCGGCCGAGCCGCAGGACCCACTGGACGTACATGAGCTCGAAGTCGTCGGTGTCACGGAACGGGTCGCCGGTCACGAGGTTGGGCGACACCTGGCTGGGGTCCCACACGAACGACGGGTCGCGCCGGGCCCGGATCAGGTGCGCGGCCACGTTGTTGAGGTTGTCGCCGTCCAGGGACTGGGTGCCCACGGCCAGGAACTCGTCGCAGCGTGCGGCCCACCAGGCCTCGTCGACCAGGCCGGCCGACCCGGGGGCGGGCAGCGGGGCGACCCCGCCGATGTTGGGGACCACGCACGGCGGGGCACCGGGGCCGGACATCGGGGTGCAGGCGGCGGCGACCGCGGCGGCGGCCCCTGCGACCAAGAACTGTCGGCGTGATGCCCTCACTGTCGTCCCCCCAACGCGCCGTGCTGCACCACTGCAGCATGACGCAGGGAGTGTGACGGGCCACGTCGCCCCGCACAAGCGGGCGGGGCGGTGCTGGGCGAGTCTGCCCAGGGCCGGGCCGGCTACCGGATCAGGAGGCCGGGCTTGGTGTTCCGCAGACCGACCAGGTTGAGGTCGGGCACCAGGTTGGCGATGCCACCGCCGGTGACGGTCAGCTGGTAGGAGATGAACTGCGCGGACTGCTGGCCCCAGGTGCCGCCGCCGGACAGCGAGAACGGCGCCGCCTCCGGGGTGAAGAACACGCCGGAGAGCAGCACGCCGGCGCCGCCGGCCATCTGGAACTTGTTGCTGGGGGTCTCGGACCAGAACGCCAGGCCGGAGAACGGTCCCTCGGTCGGCGCGATCCAGGTGGGGGGCGAGCTGTTGACCAGCAGGAACCCGTTCTTCTGGACGAACGCCGTCTTCTGGAGGTTGAGGGTGCCGCCGGTGATGTTGATGTCGCCCGTCCGCTGGTAGACGAAGGCCGCCTTGGCGCTCGACGAGGTGAGGCAGGGCGTCTGCACGGTGGGCGGGGTGCACGAGGCCGACAGCGACGAGGTCGGGTTGGCCGTGTTCACGTTGAACGACCCGCCGGTCATCTTGAGCGTGCCGTCCATCACCAGGTTGCCGCCCGTGAACGTGACATCGGCCCCGTTGCCGATCGTGAGCGACGGGCAGTCGATCCACCAGTTGCCCGACAGGGTGACGCTGGTGGCGTTGCAGCTGTAGAAGCTGGTCCACCGCTGGTAGCCGGCGGGCTGGCCGCTCGTACCGAGCGCCGACACCAGGTTGTCCACATAGGGCGCGCCGCCGGTCGCGCACCCCTCGACCGGGATGCCCTTGTAGTTGGGGTAAGTGGCCTTGCAGTTGTACTTCCAGTCCACCGGGGCGCGGGTGGCCCGGACGTCCTGGGAGACCGGCTGCGGGCTGATCCGGCCGGCGCTCACGTCGGTCGGGCTGCACGCCGGGGGCGAGCACGTCGTGGCGGTGCGGGACAGGCCGTACAGCGAGATCTTGCCGTTCTCGGTGGAGTTCTGGGGCACCGCGGTCAGGAGCGATCCCGTGCCGCTCGCCGAGATGGTCGTCTGGTTGGACGAGCAGGTCGACCCGTCCGAGTCGATGGCGATGAGCCCCGGTGCGGGGTTGGGACCGTCCTTGCCGGCCGTGAGCTGGCTGCCGCCCGAGACGTTGAGCGGCGTGCAGCCTGTCGGGTCCAGGAGCCACAGGGCCGGGACGTCACCGGTCGAGATCGCCCGGCCGAGGACGGTGGCCGTCCGCGTGACGGGGACCGTGCCGACGCCCACCACCTTGCCGAAGGTGGTGGCGGCGCTCGACCGGACGCTGACCTGCATGCGGCGGCAGGCAGTGCCGTCGTTGGGCCACGGCGTGGTGGTGCCGGCCTCGGCGATGTCGCTCTCCAGCGCCGGGTAGCGGATCGTGAGCGTGGTGCCGTCGACCGTGGTGGTCGGCGCGGCCTGGGTCACGGCGCCACCGGAGCAGGTGGTCGAGTTCATCCCGCTGCAGAACGACGCGGGGTCGACCGACGCGAGGGCGCCGACGTTGGCATTGAGCGACTTCACCGCGTCCTGGCAGGCGGTGCTGGGCAGGTCGGCGCCAAGCTGCGGCCCAGCGGCCAGCGCGGCGAAGTCGACCGCCGCCTGGGCGTCGGTGGCACGCACGCGGGCGTACCCGATGTCGAGCACCAGCGCCGCCATCACGAGCATGGCGAACATGAGCAGGCCGACGAGCAGTGCGACGGCCCCCCGTTCGTCCTGGTACCGCGCGCGAAGGACGGGGTGGCGCCTCATTGCTCGTACCGGGCGATGGACTTGCTGGTCAGGTTGATCGTGCGGCTGAAGAAGATGACTTCGAGCTTCTCGGCCTTGGTCACGCTGACCTGGACGCGTTTGCCGGAGTCGGCGCTGTTGTCCACGAAGCAGGGGCTCGTGCCGCCGGCGGTGGTGGTGGTCGCGTCGACAGCCACCGGGCTGGAGCCCGGCCCGGAGACGAGCGCCACGCAGACCGCGCTGTTCGACAGCGACCCGGCCG
>CAIYXG010000230.1 GCA_903930035.1 uncultured Actinomycetes bacterium
CTCGGGCGCGCGGCCCTCCCGGCGGAAGAACGAGCCGGGGATCTTGCCCGCGGCGTACATCCGCTCCTCGATGTCGACCGTCAGCGGGAAGAAGTCGATCCCGTCACGGACGTGCTTGGCGGCAGTGGCGGCCACGAGGATCCGGGTGTTGCCCAGACCCGCCATGACGGCGCCGTCGGCGAGGTGGGCGAGCTTGCCCGACTCGAGGAACATGAGCTTGTCGTCGTCGCCACCGATGGTGGACTCGACGCGCTGAATATTGGCCATGAGGCTCTCCTTGGGTCGCGTGTCGACCCGTTAGGTGCGGCCTGGCCAGTTCCCAGTTGTCGATCCCCGAACGCACCTTCTGACCCGGCCCGCTCGGGGCTCCGGGGAGGTGGTTCGGACATCGGCGACCGGCAACCGACCGACTCGCCGCAGTTGTTGTTCCCGACAGGGTACCTGAGAAACCGGTCCGGACGCCGATCCTGCCCGTGGCGCACCCGGAACGGCCCTCAGGTGTGCGATCCTCGGGCATGCGCAACAAGCAGCTCCTCGCCGTGGTCGCCGTCGTCGGACTCCTCCTGGTCGGCGGCGTCGTCGCCGTCGTCACCCTTGGCGGGGGCGACGGGCCGGCCCCGCTCTCGCTCGACGACGGCACCACCAGCACGACCGCCGGCGCCGGCGCCGGCACGACGGAGGAGGACAGCTCCCCCGACGGCCCGTGGCGCCTCACCGACCGCTCCCAGGCCGGCTACCGGGTGCTCGAGGACCGGCTCGGCGGGGTGCAGAACATCGAGGCCGTCGGCCGCACCAACCAGGTCGAGGGCGGGTTCACGGTGGACGGCACGACGGTCACCGACGTCCGGGCCGAGGTCGACGTCGCCTCGATCACGTCCGACTCGTCGCTCCGGGACGGCCGGTTCGCCGGCTCGATCATGGACACTGCCCAGTTCCCGACGGCGACGTTCGAGGCGGACACCGTCGACCTGGGCACCGTCCCGGCGACCGGGACCACGGCCAAGGTCACGGTGCCGGGCACGCTGACGCTGAAGGGACAGTCCCGGCCGGTGACCGTGGAGCTCGAGGTCCGCCGCGGCGCCGCCGAGATCGAGATCCTCGGCAGCATCCCGGTGGTCTTCGCCGACTACGGGATCGAGACGCCCCAGCCCCCGGGGCTCAAGGTGCGCGACGAGGGGACCGTCGAGTTCCTGCTCGTGGCAGTGCCGGCCGCGTAGGGCGGCCGGGCGGGCCGCTCAGCGACGCAGGCCGAGCTCGGCGATGAGGGAGCGGTAGCGCTCCACGTCGTTCGCCTTGACGTAGTCGAGGAACCGGCGACGCTTGCCGACCAGCATCAGGAGGCCACGACGCGAGTGGTGGTCCTTCTTGTGCGTCTTCAGGTGCTCGGTCAGGTGGTTGATGCGGTCCGTGAGGAGCGCGATCTGGACCTCGGCGGAGCCGGTGTCCTTCTCGTTCTTGCCGAACTTGGCGATCGTGTCCGACTTGGCCGGCAGGTTGGTGGGCTGACGATTTCCCATGGTGGCGTCTCCGTGGTGCGGTGTGGGTGTTGGACCCGGCCCCGGCACGCGTCGTCAGCGACGGCCCTGGGGCTGCCCTGCCGCGACGTGCTGGCGCGGTCCCGCGGCTGCGGGCCCGAGGACGGTATCAGCGGCTGATGGTCCAGCGGTACTTGGGACGCCGGTGGCGGCCGACCACGGTGCGCCGCCCGGTCGCAGGCTGCAGCGAGAACACCCGTGCCTGCGGCGTGTAGCAGACCCGCTCGACGTCCTCGATCGTGGCGTCCGCCGACGACAGCCCCGCTGCGTGCAGCCCGGCACGGATGGCGTCGCCCAGCTCGGCAGCCATCAGCTCGGCCACGACCGCCGGAAGGGTCTCGGGGTCGCGCAGGGGCCACGAGTGGCCGGCACCGTGCACCTCGACCAGGACGCCCCCGGTCCGCCGCACGGCGTCCTTGGACGTCTGGAGGGGCACGCCCACGTCACGGGTGCCGTGCAGCGCGAACAGCGGCACGCCGTGGGCCGCCATGGCGTCGAGCGCGTACCGGCTCGACCGGGTACGGAGGATCGACGCCGTGGGGCCCAGCAGCCGCCACGGATGGGTGGCGTGGCCCACCAGCGTGGGCACGACCAGCCGGAGCAGCTTGGTGGCCTGGCGGGGGTCGGTGAACGCCGGGACCACCATGGCCGAGTCGACGAGCAGGGCGGTGCCGACGGCCGAGAGCAGCGGCGGCGCCACGCGGAACAGGTAGACCATGCGGTCCCACGTGTCGCCCACGATCGCGTCGATCAGGACCACGCCCATGACCTGGTCGGGGCGGCTCGCGGCGAGCCGGGTGACCAGCTGACCGCCCATCGAGTGCCCGGCCAGCAGGTAGTGCGAGATGCCCAGGTCGTCGACGACGCGGCCGAGCAGGGCGGCGTACTCGTTGAGGTTCTGGCCCGAGAGCGGCAGGCCCTGGGTGGCACCGTGGCCGGCCGTGTCGATGGCGACGACCCGGAACCCCATGCTCACCAGCCGGGACAGCGACTGGGCGTACAGGAACCCTTCGACCGAGAACCCGTGGACCACGACGAGCGGGACGCCCTTGCCGGCCACCGTCACCCCGACCTGGTGTCCGTCGGCCAGGGTGATCTGGTGCCGGGCCAGCCGGGGGGCCTCGACGGCCCCGGGCGCGAGCGGCTCGTCGAGGACAGGACCCTGGATCGGCTCGACGATCTGGCTCATGGACGGCCTCGGAGGACGTGGACCGGCCGCAGCACCGCTGCCGCGCCCGGTGCCCCGGGAGGTCCCGGGACGAGGAGGAGCCCACCGTACCGGCGGCCAGCACCGGACCGGCGGTTTCCCGGGGCAAGTGTCGCCACCCGGACCGCCCGCCTGTCAAGGGGTCAGAGGAGCGAGCGGGCCTGGTCGCAGTCGCGCTGCAGCTGGGCGGCGAGCGCGTCCACCGAGTCGAACTGCTGGTCGCCCCGCAGCCGGTGGGTGAAGCGGACCCCGACGTGCTCGCCGTAGAGGTCGCCCTCGAAGTCCAGCACGTGCACCTCGAGGACCGTCATGGCCCGGTCGTCGTAGAAGGTCGGCCGGTGGCCGACGTAGACGGCGGCAGGGAGCACCTCGGCCCGCCCGGCCGGGTCGCGCACCAGGTGGCCCGCGTAGATGCCGTCGGCCGGCATCAGCAGCTCCCCGGCCACGGCCACGTTGGCGGTCGGGAACCCGATGGTGCGGCCGCGCCGGTCCCCCTGCGTGACGGGGCCACGCATCTCGTGGGGCCGGCCCAGCATGGCGTTGGCGTCGTCGAGCCGACCCTCGTGGAGGGCGCGCCGGATGGCGGTCGACGAGACCTGCTCGTCGTCGCGGGCGGGGTGGCCGTCGGGGGCGACCAGGGTCAGGCCCCGGACCTCGAACCCCAGGTCCCGGCCCATCTCCTCGAGCAGCTCGACGTCGCCCAGGCGCCGGTGGCCGAAGTGGAAGTCCTCCCCCACCACGACCAGGCGCGTGTTGAGGAAGTCCACCAGCACGGACCGCACGAAGTCCTCGGCCGACTCGGCCGCCCTGGTCTCGTCGAACGAGATGACCACCGTGCCGTCGACGCCCGTGGTCGCCAGCAGCTCCAGCTTCTGGTCCAGGTCGGTGAGGAGGCGCGGCGCCGAGCCGGGCCGGACGACCGAGGCAGGGTGCCGGTCGAAGGTGACGACCGACGAGCGGTGGCCGCCGGCCGCCGCCAGGTCGACGACCTGTCCGATGACGGTCCGGTGCCCGAGATGGACGCCGTCGTAGGCACCGATGGTGACGACGGAGCCCTCGGCCGGGTGGAACGGGACGCGGGCGTCGCGGAGGACCTGCACGGCGGGCAGGCTACGGCGGCGGGACGGCGAGCACGAACGAGGGCTTGACGGTGCCGTGGCGGTGCGCGGCGTAGACGGCGAGGACCTGCCCCGCCCCGTCGAGGACGGCCCACGGCCCGTCCCCCTCGGCCGGCACGCCCAGCTCGTCACGGCCGAGCACCTGGCCGACGCCCACGCGCGCCGCCACCCCGTCGTCGACCACCACCTGCGGGAGGTGCCGCACCCCGGCGGCGGCCGGCAGCAGGACGAGCTCCTCGAGCGGGGTCGCCTCCTCGAGCAGGAACGGGCCGACCCGGGTCCGTCGCAGCGCCGACAGGTGCGCACCGCCCCCCAGGGCCCGGCCCAGGTCGGCCGCCAGCACCCGCACGTAGGTGCCGGACGAGCAGGTCACCGTGGCGTCCCAGACCAACGGGTCCTCCGTGGGGCGGACGTCGAACTGGCGGACGACCACGGGACGGGCCGCCCGCTCGACCTCCTTGCCCTCGCGCGCCAGCTGGTGGAGACGCCGCCCGTCGACCTTCACGGCCGAGACCATCGGTGGCACCTGCTCCATCGGGCCCGTGAGCGTGCGGGCGGCGGCGACGACCTGCGCGGCGGCCGGCGGCGCCATGTCGTGGCGCGCGGTGACCTCGCCGTCGGCGTCGAGCGAGTCGGTCTCGACGCCCAGCGTGATCCGCGCCTCGTAGGTCTTGTCCACGCCGGTGACGAAGGTGAGCAGCCGCGTCGCGCGGCCCACGCCGAGCACGAGCACGCCGGTGGCCATGGGGTCGAGCGTCCCGGCGTGGCCCACCTTCTTGGTCCCGAGCAGCCGGCGGGCCCGCCCCACCACGTCGTGGCTGGTCCAGCCCGCAGGCTTGTCGACGATGCAGATGCCCGTGGGTGCCCCGGCCGTGCCGTCCGCGTGGTCCATGTCCGGTCCGGAGCGGCGCGTCAGGCGTCGGGGGTGTCGGCGTCGGCCTCCGGGAGCCCCCGGAGGATCTCCTCGATGCGGAGGGCACCGGTCAGCACCTCGTCCGGCCGGAACTCGATCTGCGGGGTCCGCCGGGCGCGCACCTCGCGGTTCACGACCTGCTGCACCGGCCAGCGGAGCTCGTCGAGCGCCTCGACCACCTGGTCGAGCGTGCCCTCCTCCTCGGCGCCGAGGGCGGAGAACCAGACCACGGCGTGCTCGAGCGAGGCGTCGACGTCGCAGGCCGTGACCGTCACCAGGTCGA
>CAIYXG010000231.1 GCA_903930035.1 uncultured Actinomycetes bacterium
AGCGCGTGGCCCTGGCCCGCGCCCTGGTCAACATGCCGAAGGCGCTCCTGCTCGACGAGCCCCTCGGCGCCCTCGACCTGAAGCTGCGGCAGGTCATGCAGCTCGAGCTCAAGCGCATCCAGCGCGAGGTCGGCATCACGTTCATCTTCGTGACGCACGACCAGGAGGAGGCCCTCACGATGTCGGACCGCATCGCGGTCATGACGCAGGGCCGCACCGACCAGATCGGCACGCCGACCGAGATCTACCACCGGCCCGCCACCGCCTTCGTGGCCGGCTTCATCGGGACCGCCAACCTGCTGCCCGTCACGGTGCGCGGGCAGGAGGGCGAGCAGGTCACCGTGGACGGGCCCGGCGGCCGCTACTTCGTGCGGGCCGAGGGCCGCACGTACCCGACGGGCAGCCCGGCCACCCTGATGGTGCGGCCCGAGCGGATGGTCCCGGCCGGCGCACCGCTGCACGGGGCGGCTGGCGGCTCGATCGAGACGACCGTCACCAGCCTGGTGTTCCAGGGGCCGGTGGTCCGGTGCCAGGTCCGGACGGCGGACGGCGTCGACCTGGTCGCGCACCTGGGCCCCGAGGACGACCCGGCGGCGCTCGCCGTGGGGTCGCCGGTGCGCATGACGTGGTCGATCGACGGGGCCTACCTGGTCCCCGAGGCCCTCGACGCCGGCCTGGCCGGCGTCACCCAGATGGAGGACGACGAGTCCGGCGCGTGAGCGGCGGCCGTCCGACGAAAGGAAACCCAATGACCAACCGAGTGTCACGACGCAGGTTCATGACCGGGACCGGTGCCGCCGTCGGCGGCCTGGTGATCGCCCCCGGCATCCTCGCCGCGTGCGGCGGGGGCGACTCCGCCGACGGCGGGTCGGGCGGGCCGGACGTCTACTTCGACAACTGGACCCTCTACATCGACAAGCCGGACGGCAAGCTCTACGGCAAGGGCGGCACGCTGGACGAGTTCCAGACGGCCTCCGGCAAGAAGGTGAAGTACGTCGAGGGCTACAACGACAACAACGAGTACTTCGCCAA
Organism: uncultured Actinomycetes bacterium; assembly: GCA_903930035.1. Taxonomy (GTDB): domain Bacteria; phylum Actinomycetota; class Acidimicrobiia; order Acidimicrobiales; family Microtrichaceae; genus CAJANQ01. Next base: position 1,033 of record CAIYXG010000231.1, read on the forward strand.
GGTCCAGCCGCTGCTGAGCACCGGCAAGCCCATCGCCCCCAACGTGATCGCCCCGACCTTCTGGATGGCGGGCCGCTACATCACGCTCGGCTGGGCCGAGAAGTTGCCCCTGTCCAAGGTGCCCAACGCCAAGAACCTGTTGACCAGCCTGCAGAAGCCGCCGGCCGACCCCACCGGCGAGTACTCGCTGCCGTGGCAGTCGGGCATGGCCGGCATCGCCTACAACCAGAAGGTCACCGGCCGTCCCATCACCAAGGTCGAGGACCTGTGGGACCCGGCCTTCAAGGGCAAGATCGGCATGCTGACCGAGATGCGCGACACCATCGGCCTCATCGCGATGGCCCAGGGCATCGACCTCGACAAGCCCACCTACGACAAATTCGTCCCGGCGTTCGACGTCCTGCAGGAGCAGGTCGACAAGGGGCAGGTCCGACAGTTCACCGGCAACGACTACGTCGACGACCTCGAGCAGGGCAACTACGCCGCCTGCATCGGCTGGTCCGGCGACGTCGTGCAGCTGTCCCGCTCCAACCCCGACATCAAGTTCGTCATCCCGGAGTCGGGCGGCACGCTGTGGTTCGACACGATGATCGTGCCCAAGGGCGCCAGCAACGTCGACGCCGTGGGCGAGTGGATGAACTTCGTCTACGACCCGGCCAACGCGGCCCGCATCACCGCCGAGGTGCAGTACATCTCGCCGGTGCAGGGCGTGCAGGACGAGCTGCGCAAGCTGGGCGGCGACGCCGCGACGCTCGCCGACAGCCAGCTGCTCTTCCCCGACGCCACGACGCTGGCCAACCTGCAGTCCTGGGGCAACCTGGACGAGGAGCAGGAGCAGAAGTTCGACGAGCGCTTCAACGAGATCTCCGGCGGCTGAGCCGGTCGACCCGGACCCGGAACCTCCGCAGCACCGATGGCGGCCGACGACGACTCGAAGGGGCTCCGCACGAGCCGCTTCGCGCCCTACGGCCTCCTGAGCCCGGGCGTCATCTGGCTGCTGCTGTTCTTCCTGGTGCCGGTGGCGATGCTGCTCAAGGCGTCGCTGTCCACCAAGCCGAGCCGGTTCGCCAACCCCACCTTCGACTGGGCGTGGGGGAACTACTCCTCGGCGTTCTCGCAGTACGGCGGCGTGTTCGTGCGGTCGTTCGTCTACGCCGGCACCGCCACGGTCCTGGCGATCCTCATCGGCTACCCGCTGGCCTACTGGATCGCCACCCGGGGCGGCCGCTGGAAGAACCTGCTCATCGGCCTGGTGGTCGTGCCGTTCTTCACCTCGTACCTGATCCGGACCATCGCGTGGTCGTCGATCCTGGCCGACCAGAACGCGGTCGTCTCGGGACTGCGCCAGGTGTTCGGCGAGGACTTCCGGATCCTGGCGACGCCGTGGGCGGTCATCGGCGGGCTCACCTACAACTTCATGTCGTTCATGATCCTGCCCATCTACGTGAGCCTGGAGAAGATCGACTTCCGCCTGACCGAGGCGGCCGCCGACCTGGGCTCCACCACGTGGGGGGCCTTCCGCAAGGTGGTCCTCCCGCTCTCGCTGCCCGGCGTGTTCGCCGGGAGCCTCTTGGTGTTCATCCCCGCCGCCGGCGACTACCTGAACGCCCGCTACCTGGGTTCGCCCAAGACGACGATGATCGGCACCGTCGTGCAGAACAAGTTCCTGGTCCAGTTCGACTACCCGCAGGCTGCCGCGCTGTCGATCGTGCTGATGGTCATCATCACGGCGATGGTGCTCGTCTACTCCAAGTTCCTGGGCACCGAGGGGCTGGCGGTATGAGCGCGCCGCGGCCCGTCGCCGGGGGCGACCGATGATGGCGGAGGGGGCCGCGCCCCCGGTGTTCGCCGAGGCCGAGCCGGGCCGGCGGGGGTCGGACAAGGCCGTGCGTGCCGGGTCGCCCTGGGGCCGCCGGCTGCTCACGGCGTTCGCGGTCTGCGTCTACATCTACCTGTTCCTGCCGCTGATCAACATCGTCGTCTTCACCTTCAACAGCCCGAAGGGGCGCTACAACCTGTCGTGGGACGGCTTCACCCTCGACAACTGGCTCAACCCGTTCGCCGACAAGGAGCTCACCGACGCGTTCGGCCGCTCGCTGCAGGTGGCCGTGGTGTCGATCACCATCGCCCTGGTCATGGGGTCGCTCATCGCGATCGCCCTGGCCCGGTACCGGTTCACGGGGTCGAAGGTCACCGAGGTCTTCCTGGTGCTGCCGCTCACGACGCCCGAGATCGTGCTCGGCGCCTCGCTCTACCAGCTGTTCCTGGGCCGCAACGTCACGCTCGGCCGCTCCACCGTCGTCATCGCCCACGTGATGTTCTGCGTGTCGTTCGTGGCGCTCACGGTGAAGGCCCGCGTGCGCGGGTTCGACTGGAGCCTGGAGGACGCGGCGATGGACCTGGGCGCCTCGCCCATGCGCACCTTCTGGAAGGTGACGTTCCCGCTGATCCTCCCCGGGATCATGGCCGCCGCGCTGCTGAGCTTCGCCCTGTCGATGGACGACTACATCATCACGGACTTCACCAAGGGCGAGTTCGCCACGTTCCCGATCCAAGTGAACAACGCGTTCCGGGTGTCGTTCCCGCCGCAGGTCAACGTGCTGGCCACGATCGTCCTGGTGGTCTCGGTGCTGCTGCTGGTGCTCAGCTCGGCGCGCCGCCGCCCCGGCACCGTCTAGCCCCCCCCACCCTCCCTGCCGAAATCTGGCTCCTCCTTGCGCTCCGTGGTCGGGTTCCGTCCCTGGTCCGGGCGTGCCGGCGTGTCGCAGCGGGGTGGAAGTGTCGGGCACGTGCGAGGAGCAGACACGACCCCCGGCCGGACCCGGCCCCCGACGACCCGCCGCCCGGCCGCGGCGGTCAGCTCGGACGCAGCTCGGCCGGCCTCGGTGCGGTTCGCCGAGACGGTCCGTGCCGTAGTGACCGCCGCCCGGCGCCGGGGTCTGCGCCCGCCGGTGTTCCGGTCGCCGCCCCGGCTCGAGGGCGTCGACCGCACCATCCGCCGCCAGCCCGACGGGGCGGTGGTCATTGCGGTCCGCACGGCCGGCCGGCCCTTCGCCGCGGTCCAGGCCGACGTGGTCGAGGGCGTCGTGGTGGCCAACGGTCTCGGCACGTCCGACGCCGACGTCTTCCGCCGTGCCGCCTGGTCGGCCATCGCCGCGGCGGAGCGACCCGCTGCGCCGGCGCCGTCGGTCGGCACGGTGCCGGGGGTGCCCGGTGCCAGCCCTTGGGACGCACCCGACCCGGGGCCGACCGCACCGCCGCCGGACGGCGGCCCGCCCGGTCCGGGTGCGGCTGGCACAACGACCTCTGGCACCATGGGCGGGTCATCGGTCCGGGTGGCGTAACTGGCAGGCGCAGAGGGCTTAAACCCCTCGGTCCCGAGAGGGGCGTGTGGGTTCGAGTCCCACCCCGGACACCGGGAGCGACGTCGTGGTCGGGCAGGGCGCCGCCGAGCAGC
>CAIYXG010000232.1 GCA_903930035.1 uncultured Actinomycetes bacterium
CGCACAACAGCTACCACGTGGCGCCGGAGGGCACGCTGCTCAACTGGCTGCGGTTCGGCTCGTCGGCGTTCCCCGAGATCGCGACGGCGCTCGGCAACCCCGAGGACCTCAACTACACGCACGCCCCGCTCCCGACCCAGCTGGCCCGGGGCCTGCGCACGTTCGAGCTCGACGTCGCCGCCGACCCGCAGGGCGGCCTCTACCGCTCGCCCCTGCTGCCGCAGCTGCTGAACCTGGGCTACCCGGCGCTCGGCGCCGACATGACCCAGCCGGGCATGAAGGTCGTCCACATCCAGGACATCGACTACATCTCGACCTGCCAGCCGCTGCTGTCGTGCCTGTCGCAGCTCAAGGCGTTCTCCGACGCCCAGCCCGACCACCTGCCGATCGTGGTCAACGTCGAGGCCAAGGAGGAGCTGCTCCCCGAGCCCTTCAGCTCGACGGTCCCGGTGCCGTTCACCTCGGACCAGTTCGACGCCCTCGACGCCGAGATCCGTTCGGTCCTCGGTGACCGGCTCATCACCCCGGACGACGTGCGGGGGGACCAGCCCGACCTGCGCACGGCGGTGACGACGGTCGGCTGGCCGACCGTGGCCGAGTCGCGAGGCAAGTTCCTGTTCTTCCTGGACAACGGCGACCGCCGCACGACCTACCTGCAGGGGCACCCCGGCCTGCAGGGCCGCGTGATGTTCACGAGCTCCGGGTTCGGCCAGCCCGACGGCGCGCTCCTGAAGGTGAACGGCCCGGGCGACGGCTCGTTCATCAGGTCGCTGGTGGAGCAGGGGTTCATGGTGCGGACCCGCTCGGACGACGCGCCCAGCAACCCGAGCACGGCGCAGCGCGACGTGGCGCTGGCGTCGGGCGCCCAGATCGTCCACACCGACTTCCCCAGGGGCGAGTTCCAGACCCAGGGCGGTTACGGGGTCGAGTTCCCGACCCGGGTGCAGGTCCGCTGCAACCCGGTCGTCCCCGGGACCTGCCAGCCGGCCGCGCTGGTCGAGCGCAGCTACCTGACGCCCTAGGCGGCGAGGGCCGGAGGCCCTGGCGGCAGCCCGGCCGACAGCACTGGGTGAACCCACCCGCACCCTCCGCGCGAGCCTGCAACCAGGCGGTGAAGTTGGTTCAGTCTTCGCTTTACTTCCCTGTGGATTCGGGTACCGTGTCACCCGTCACGCAGTTGTCGCCGACCCGTCGGCGGCCGTTGGGTGCGAACTGGTGAACGGGCCGTCGGCGTGGCGGTCCATGGCGAACCACCGGCGGGGGTCCTCCTCCGTCGTTGAGAGGGAGATTCCACAATGACCCGTATCCGTGCATCCGTCGTCGGGGTCCTGGCCCTGGCGCTCGTGGGGGTGGCCACCGCCTGCATGCCCCCGACCCCGGGTGGCCGCAGCGTCACCTTCAAGGCGGACCGCGTGACCGTCAACGACAGCCAGGACGAGACCTGCGTCCTCGGCATCTGCGCGAACCGCTCGGACGAGCCGTTCGTGTTCAACATCGCCTTCCGCGTGAAGATCGGCGTCCCCGGCTCGGCCCAGGCCTACCTGGTCGGCGACCGTGACAACGCCGTCAACTCGCTGGGCGCCGGCCAGTCGGCCAACCTCACCGGCAACCAGCAGGCCGCCGTCAACTTCGGTGGCATCACCGGCCTCGACGTGACCGACCTGCTGAACCCCGACAACAAGCTCGAGGTCGTGGGCGTCTACACGTGGGCCAACGAGGCCGACCAGATCCCGATCGGCCAGGCTGCCACCGGCACCGCCTCGGTCCTGAAGGACGCCCTGAACTCGACGCTCGCCACGGCGGACCTCTCGAACTTCGACGCCTCGGCGATCGTCAACCTGATCTTCGACAACATCGGCTCGGCCTTCGGCATCCTGTCGGCCAACATCCCGCTGTTCGGCCTGGGTGACGACAACCTCGGTGGTGCGATCTACGTCGGCATCGGTGCCCAGGGCACCCTCGGCGACCTGATCAACTCCGTGGCTGCGTCGTTCACCATCCCGAACATCGCGATCCCGGTCGTCGAGCTTCCGCCGGACATCACCGGTGGCGGCATCTTCACCCTCAACGGCACCAAGACGTTCAACCAGAGCTTCTCGGGCGCCGGTGGGACGCACACCTACCAGTTCTCGGCCACGCCGGCCTGACAGTTAACGCAGCGAAGGCCCCGGGGGCGACCCCGGGGCCTTCGTCGCGTCCGGGGGCAGGTCGCCCGGCGCCGGGCGGCGCCAGGGCACCGCGCGCAACACGGCCAACCGGGCCGGATCGAGGCGCTGCGGTCAGCCGTCGGCGAGCCGGGCCGCCAGGCCCGAGGCACGGGCGACCGGCCGGGCGACGGCGAACCGGATCGCCGCCTCGGACGCCACCACGGTCACGTGCTGCTTGGCCCTGGTGACGGCCGTGTAGAGCAGCTCACGGGTGAGGATGCGCGACGGAGGCGGCGGGAGCGTGATGACCACGTGGCCGAACTCCGAGCCCTGGCTCTTGTGGATGCTCATCGCCCACTGGGTCATGTAGTTGCCGAGCCGGGACGCCTCGACCACCAGCGGCTCGGGCGACCGCGGGAACCAGACCTGGAAGCGCTCACCGACGGCCACTGCGATGCCGACGTCGCCGTTGAAGACGTTGTTCATGTAGTCGTTCTTGGTGACCATGACCGGCCGCCCGCTGTACCAGTCGTCCCAACCGATCAGGTCCTCGGACCGGAGACGTTCGTCGGTGCGGCGGTTCCAGCCGTCCACGCCGTCACGGCCGCGCCGCAGGGCGGAGAGCACCTTCAGGTCGTTGATCGCCGCAAGCGCCTCGAGGGCCCGGGCCCCGCGCGCTCCCGGGTCGGCGCAGGCGGCAGCAGTGGCAGCCGCGGTGACCGCAGCCTTGGCCTGGGCCGCCACCATGGCCTCGACCCGGCGGCGGGCGCCGGTGTCGTCGGGGTCGATCCAGCTGACCTCGGGCGCGCCGGAGCGGAGTATCGACATCACGTCGTCGGCCTGGTCGTCCCGGATGGCGGTGGCCAGGTCCAGGATGGGTGACCCCTCGGACTGACGGTGGACCACGCCCAGCTGGCGGATGCTGGAGCGGATCCGGTTGGCCCCGAGATCGACGGCGCCCGGGGCCGCCAGACCGACGATGTCGCCGAGGACTGCGCCCGCCTCCACGCTGGCGAGCTGGAACGGGTCACCTACCAGCACCACCTTGGCCGCCGGCCGGATCGCTGCGAGCAGGTGGGCCATGAGCGAGAGCGAGACCATCGACACCTCGTCCACCACGACGATGTCGTGCGGCAGCGGACTGTCGGGGCCGTGGCGGAACCCACCGTCGGGGTTACGGCCCAGCAGCCGGTGGATCGTGGTGGCCTCCAGTGCAGCAAGCCGCGCCCGCACCTGGTCCGAGACGGGGAACGGGTCACCCGACG
>CAIYXG010000233.1 GCA_903930035.1 uncultured Actinomycetes bacterium
CGAGCGTGCTCCGGTCCACCCGCCACTTGTTGGCGCGGGCGACCTCGACCGCGGTGGCCACCTGCCGGCCCACCAGGCCCGGGACGGCGTGGGTCGGCGTGCGCAGCGCGAACCACCAGAACGCGACGGCGCCCGCGACCACCAGCAGGCCGATGCTCAGCACGAGCGCGGTCCCGGTACGGCGGGTGACCTGGGGCGCCTCCTCCCCGACCGGCACCTCGTCGGGCCCGTCCGGACCCGGCTCGCCCGGGCCGTCCGGCCCGGCGGCGCCCGGCGCAGCGTCGAGGGGCGGCGGCACGTCGTCGTCCTGGGCGCGGCTGGTCACCACCGGCCCGGCACCGGCCAGCGGGCCGGTCCCGACCAGCGGGAGCGGCTCGGGCCGCGGCAGGGCCTCGGCGGCGGCCATCAGGGCGATCTCGAGCTCCTCGGCGTCCGGGCGCTCCTCGGCCCGGTGGCGGCCGGCACGCTCCAGCACGGACCGCAGGGCGCCGAACTCGGCGCCGAGCTCCAGGTCGCCGGACCGGGCGGGGACCTCGCCGGTCACCGCCTCGACCATCACCAGCGCCAGGGAGTAGACGTCCGAGCGGCCGCCCACCCGTTCGCCGTCGGCCTGCTCCGGCGACGCGTAGGGCCCCGCGGCGCGGTCCTCGTAGACCTCGCCGACGGCGCGGGCGAGGCCGAAGTCGGCGAGCCGGGCGTGCCCGTCGGCGTCGAACAGCAGGCACGACGGGTCGACGTGGCGGTGGATGAGCCCGCGCCGGTGGGCGTGGTCGAGCGCCCGGGCGGCGTCGAGGCCCACCACGAGCGCCTGCGACGGCGTCAGCCGGTGGCCTGCGGCGAGCATCGACTTGAGGCTGCCGCCCTCCATCACGTCGGTCACCACGAACGGCACGACCGCCCGGCCCGGCAGCTCGGCGTCGCCGAACTCGATCACGGCCAGCACGTTGGGGTCGTCCAGGGCGGCGGCCGAGCGCGCCTCGGTCCGGAAGCGGCGGAGGAAGGGCTCGTCGTCGGCCAGGAGCTCGTCGAGGAGCTTCACCGCCACACGACGGCGGGTCGAGAGGTCGGTGGCCAGGTAGGTCCAGCCCGTGCCGCCGGCGCCCAGCAGCTCCTCGAGCCGGTAGCGGTCGCCCACCACGGTGCCGGTCGCATCGTGTGGTCCGGTGGCGCTCATCGGACCGGATCGTACCGCCGTGCACCCACCCGGCGGGGCCGCACGCGTTAGACCATGGGCGTGACCGACGCACCCCCCACCCCCCGGCGCCAGCTCCCCGACTGGGCCCGGAGGACGATCATGCTCGTGCTGGTGGTCGGCGCCCTGACCGGCCTGGTGCTGACGGCCCGGGCCGCCGTGACGGGCAGCGACCGGACGAGCGACGCGCTCCCCGACGCCGTCCTGCAGCTCATCCCGGCGCCCGACACCGAGGTCCTGGCCCAGAGCCAGGTCGGCATCAAGGTCCAGCCCGGCTACGACGGCTACCTGGTGATCAACGGCACCGAGGTCCGGACGTCGGCCGACGGCCTCCGCAAGGACCTGGGCAGCGGCATCATCGACTTCCAGCCGGGGCCGAGCACGGTGGTGCCGTCGCTCAACCCCGAGCGCAACTGCGTCACGGCCGTGATCTGGAAGCAGTCCGAGGGGCCGACGGCCTCTCGGCCCGTGCCCTGGTGCTTCAGCGCCGCCTGACGCCGGGCACCCCGACCACGGCCGCCGGGGCTCAGGCCAGGTGCGACTCGAGCTCGGCGAGCGCCACGGCGACGTCGTCCGGCCCGGTCCCGAAGAGCACGGCCCGCATGCCCACCTGCTCCGCCCCGACCACGTTGCCGGGCGCGTCGTCGACGAACACGGCGGCCTCGGCGGCCACGCCCAGCCGATCGAGCGAGAGCTCGTAGATCCGGCGGTCGGGCTTGCGGAGGCCGACGGCGCTCGAGTCGACCACGTCGTCGAAGAGCTCGTCGAGGGGCAGCAGCGGCACCCAGAACTCCTCGAACTCCCGCGCGTTGTTGGTCAGCAGCCCGGTGCGGAGGCCACGGCTGCGGACGTCCCGGCAGAAGTCGACGACCTCGGTCCGGACCCCGCTCCCGCCCAGCGCCATGAGCATCTCCATGGGCTGGAAGTCGGCCACGCCCTCGGCGGCGGCCAGCGCCACGATCTGGGCGGTGGCCTGCTCCAGCGTGATCTCGCCCCGCTCGAGGCGGTGCCACGGGTGGTCGGTGTCCTGGTCGTAGGGACCGAACATCACGCCGACCATGGTCAGGGGGTCGAGCGCCTGCGCCTCGGCCACCGCCATGAGGGCCGCGAACGGCGACGTGGTGAAGACCCCGCCGAAGTCGAACACGACGGCCTCGACCGGCGGCCGGTCCGGGAAGGTGGTCATGGCAGCGCTCCGGTCTCGAGGAGGGACTCGAACAGGTCCGCCGAGGTGGCGGCGTCCAGGACGGGCACGCCCAGCTCCTGGGCCTTGGTGAGCTTGGAGGCGCCGGGCGACTCCCCCGCCACGACGGCGAAGGTCTTCTTGGACACGCTGCCCGGCGACTTGCCGCCGCGGGCCTTGATGGCCCGCTCGGCGTCGTCGCGGCTGAAGCCCGGCACCGTCCCGGTGACCACCACGGCCCGGCCGGCGAGCGTCTGGGGCAGCACGGAGCGCTCGGGGCCGTCCACGTGCAGGCCTGCCGCCACCAGCCGGTCCACCAGCTCCGCCTGCACGGGGTCGGCGAAGAACGAGTGCACCGACTCGGCGATGACCGGGCCGATCCCCTCGACCGCGGCGAGGTCGTCGACCGACGCCGACCGGATCGCGTCGAGACCGCCCAGCGCCGAGGTGAGGGCCTCGGCCCCCGACGGCCCCAGGTGCACGATGTTGAGGCCGAAGAGCAGGTTGGCCAGGGGCCGGGACCGGGAGGCGTCGATGGCGGCGGCCAGGTTGGACACCGACAGCGCGCCGTAGCCGGGGAGCTCGCGGATGCGGTCCATGTCGAGGGAGTAGATGCCGGCGACGTCCGACAGGAGGCCGAGCTCCAGGAACAGTGCGACCTGCTGCTCCCCCAGGCCGTCGATGTCCATGGCGCCCCGGGACGCGAAGTGGCAGATGCGGGCCAGCACCCGCGACGGGCAGGCCTCGTTGTTGCAGCGGTGCTGGACCTCGCCCTCGGCGCGCTCGAGCGGGCCGCCGCAGGACGGGCAGTCGGCGGGGAACTCCCATGCGGCGAGGCCCTCGGGCCGCAGCTCGAGGACGGGGCCGACCACCTCGGGGATGACGTCGCCGGCCTTCCGGACGGTCACGGTGTCGCCCGGCCGGACGTCCTTGAGCGCCACCTGGTCGGCGTTGTGGAGGGTGGCCATCCCTACGGTCGAGCCACCCACGAACACCGGCTCGAGGACGGCGAAGGGGGTGGCCCGGCCGGTCCGGCCCACCGAGACCTGGATGTCGCGCAGGAGGGTGGTCCGCTCCTCCGGCGGGAGCTTGTAGGCGATGGCCCAGCGCGGCGCCTTGGCGGTCGCGCCCATGGCCTGCTGCACCGCCAGGTCGTCGACCTTCACGACGATGCCGTCGATCTCGTAGCCCAGGTCGTGGCGGGCCGCGGTCCAGCGCTCGCAGAACTCGTAGACGCCCTCGAGGTCGTCGACCACCTGCGTGTTCGGGTTGACCGGCAGGCCCAGGCCGCCCAGCCACTCCAGGGCGCCTGAGTGCGACGGCGGGGCCTCGGTGCCCACCACCTCGCCCAGCTGGTAGCACCAGAAGGCCAGCCCGCGGCCCGCAGTGACCGTCGGGTCCTTCTGCCGGAGCGAGCCGGCCCCGGCGTTGCGGGGGTTCACCGGCAGCGGTTTGGGCTTGCGGCCCGCCGCGACCGCCTCGGCGTTCTCGGCCTCGGTCCGTTCGCGGAGCCGCTGGAACGAGGCGATCGGCAGGTAGATCTCGCCCCGGACCTCGAGCACCTGCGGGGCACCGGGCCCCAGCTGGTCCGGGACGTCGTCGATGCCGGCCACGTTGGCGGTGACGTCCTCGCCCACCTTGCCGTTGCCCCGGGTGGCGGCACGCACGTAGCGGCCGTCCTCGAAGCGGATCGACATGGCGAGGCCGTCGATCTTGAGCTCGCACACGTAACGGACCGGACCGTCGATGCCGAGCTCGGCCAGGCGGCGGGCCGTGCGCTCACCCCAGGCCCGGAGCTCGTCGGCGTCCATCGCGTTGTCCAGGCTCATCATCGGCACGGTGTGCTCGACGGGCGCGAACTGGGTGGAGGGCGCGCCGCCCACGCCGGTCTGCGTGGGCGAGTCCGGCGTCACCAGGTCGGGGTGCTCGGCCTCCAGCGCCCGCAGCTCGCGGAGGAGCGCGTCGTAGTCGGCGTCGGGGATCTCGGGCGCGTCCTGCTCGTAGTAGGCGCGGTCGTGGTGGCGGACCTGCTCGACGAGCCAGTCGACCCGGCCGGCCGGGTCGAGCGCAGGGTCCGGGCCGGCGGCGAGGACGCCGGTCCGGGCGCCGGACCCGGGGGCGGGACCGTCGTCGTCAGGGGTCTTGCCAGCGCGCGCCACGGGCGAACTGTACCGCCGGGCTACGACGCCTCAGGCGCCCAGGGTGAGGCGCGACGCCACGGCCTGGTGGCGGATCCGCAGCGCCACGGCGCCCGTCAGCTCGAGCACCAGCCCGACCTGTTCGCGCGCGAAGTGGTCGAGCCCGCCCGCCGGCGAGACGAGCGCCTGCGTGCGGAGCAGCATGGGGTCGGCACCCCCGCCGACGAGCGTGCACCACAGCGCGTTGAGCCGCTTCCAGTGGAGCTCGTCGCCGGTCCCGAGCGGACGGTCGACCGGCAC
>CAIYXG010000234.1 GCA_903930035.1 uncultured Actinomycetes bacterium
CGCGTGCCCGAGGACGTTGTTGATCTTGTGGGACCCGGTGTGGTTCAGGTCCTCGCGCTTGAGGAGCACCCGGACGCCGAGCTCCTCGGAGAGCCGGTGGCACTCGGTGACCGGGCTGGGCCGGCCGGCGTACTCCCGGAGCAGGTGGTCGAGCTCGCCGCGGAACTCCGGGTCGCCCCAGGCCGACCGGAACGAGCGGTCCAGCTCCTGCAGCGCCGGCACGAGCGTCTCGGGCACGAACTGGCCGCCGAACTCGCCGAACCGGCCGAGGCCGCTCGGGTCGCCCATCACGGGGGTGTCGGACGGCAGGTCGGGGGAGGTGCTCACGCCGCCGAACGTACCCCGGCAGCCGCCGGCCGCCCCACCCGGTTGGACGGTCCGGGGCCGCGGCCCACCGCCGGGATCGCCCATGGGCAAAGGTTCCCGACCACCGTTCACCGCCGCCCGCGGGCGCCGGCACGCCCGTACCGTGACGGCGTGCGAAAGAAGTTCAGGGTCGTCGACGTCCCGCCCGCCGCCGGGCCGACCGTCGACGCGGCGCGCCTGGCCCAGCTCGAGCAGACCGTGCTCGACCTGCGGCGGCACCAGGAGCTGGCGGCCGCGGCCGAGGACCAGCTCCGGCGCGAGATGGCCGACGTCCTGCACAACCGGGTGCAGTCGCGGCTGCTCGCCGCCACGCTGCGGCTGCGCCGGGTGGAGCAGCTGCTCGTCGACGACCCGGCGGCCGCCGCCCGGTTCCTGGAGGAGGTGCGGCGCGACCTGGACACGATCCGGGAGGACGACGTCCGTGAGGTCAGCCACCTGCTGCACCCTGCCGTGGTGGCCGTGGGCCTGGTCCCCGCGCTCCGGCGCCTGGCCCGCGACCTCCGGGGCGCGGCGGCCGTGACCGTCACCGTGTCGCCCGAGCTCCTGGCGGCCGACGACCTGGCCGGCCCCAAGGTGCCCGAGAAGGTGCGGCTCGCCCTCTACCGGCTGGTGGAGGAGGCCACGACCAACGCGCTCAAGCACGGCGACGCCACGGAGATCTCGGTCCGGGCGGAGGTCGTCGGCGCGCAGGAGGTGTGCGTGACCGTCACCGACAACGGGTGCGGGTTCGACCCCGACGACGTGGAGATGGGCCTCGGGATCCTGGGCGCGGAGGGCCGGCTCGCCCCGCACGGCGGCCGTCTCGAGATCCGGTCGGCGCCCGGCGCGGGCACCACGGTGCGGGGCGTCGTGACGGTCGCGGGCCTGGCCGCCGGCACGGCTGGCGGCGGCGACCTCCACCTCTCGGCCGGACGCTGACGCCCGGCCGCCGGTCCGCCTGAGGTGCGTCCGGGCCGGCTCAGCCGCCGAACGCCTCGAGCGCAGCCCGCGTGGCCTGGACCCGGGCATGGACGGCCGGGTCGGACGCGTCGATGCCGAGCACCTGGTAGATGCGGGACAGGTGGTTCTCGACGGACTTCTCCGACAGCACCAGCTCCTGGGCGATGGCCCGGTTCGTGTAGCCCTGTGCGACCAGCTTGACGATCTCGGTCTGGCGGTCGGTGAGCGCGTCGACGGCAGTGCCGGTCGGCGCCGCCTCGCGGACCAGGGCGGGGTCCACCACCATGAGCCCTGCGGCGGACCCCCGGACGGCCCGGGCCACGGTCGCCAGGTCGGCCGCCGACGACTTGAGCAGGTAGGACCACCCGCCGACGACGTCGTCGGGGAGGCTGGCGATGATCCCGGGGTCGGCATGGCTCGACAGCAGGACCACCCCCGTCCCGGGCCACGACCGCCGCACCTGGACGCCGGTGGACACGCCGGTCAGCGCGCCGGCGAGGTGGATGTCGAGCAGCACCACGTCGGCGGGGCTAGCCGACATCTGGTCGAGGACCCCCTCGCCCGAGTCGAGGGCGGCGACGACCTCGAGGTCGTCGAACGACGAGAGCCCCTGGACGAGCAGGTCCCGGAACAGCGGCTCGTCCTCGGCCACCACGATCCGGATCGGCCGGTGCGCCTCGTCGGACATGGAACGATGTTCGCACAGGCGAACAATGTTCATGGCGCGGTCCGGGTGGACGTCCGTACAAACCGCCCGCCGGTGCGGCGGCCGTCAGGTGCCGGAGTCGTCCCAGTTGTAGGGGCCGTCGTCGGTCGGCCGGTACTCCTCGGGCGCAGCGGCCCGGGCGGCCCGGATGAACGCCTGCACCTTGCGCGGGTCCTTGCGGCGCTGGTCCGGCCGGCCGATGTCGGCGTTGTGCTCGACCAGCTCGACGCCGGTCGACACGTCGACGCCCCACGGGCGGACCTCCGCGATCGCGGCACCCACGTTCTCCGGGGTGAGGCCGCCGGCCAGCACCAGCTTCGGGACCTGCGGGAACTGCTCGACGAGCGACCAGTCGAAGACCTCGCCCGAGCCGGGGACCTTGGAGTCCACGAGCACGGCGTCGGCCCCGTAGGCCTCGGCGTGCGCCAGGCCGGGGTCGTCGGCGGCGAAGGCGGCGAGCAGCACCTGGCAGTAGGGGCGCACCTTGGCCGCGTCCTCGGGCGTCTCGTGGCCGTGGAGCTGGGCACCGGACAGGCCCGCCTCGAGCACGGTGTCCACCACGGTCTGCGGCGCCTGGTCGCGGAACACGCCGATGGTCACGACGTCCGGCGGCAGGCGGCGGACGATGTCGCGGACCGTGCCCACCGTGACCTGGCGGGCGCTCGGCGCCAGCACGAACCCCAGGGCGTCGGCACCGAGGGCGACCGCCATCAGGGCGTCCTCCTCGTTGGTGATGCCGCAGATCTTCACGAACACGGGGCCGAGGCTACCGACCGGCCCGCAGCGGGCCGCGGCAAGGCCGGTCGCGTCTCAGCGGCGCGGGACCCGCAGCGCCGCGGTCGCAGCGGCCAGGTCGTCCGCGGTCACCAGGTGCTCCCCCACCAGGACGGCGTGGTAGCCCGCAGCGGCGAGCGCCAGCGCGTCCTCGCGCCCCGTGACCCCGGACTCGGCGACCCGCACGACCCCCTCGGGCATGGCCGCAGCCACGCGGACGGCCCGGGCGGTGTCCACCTGGAACGTGACCAGGTCGCGCTGGTTCACCCCCACCATCGCCGGCTCGGAGGTGGCGAGCGCCCGCTCGAGCTCGGCCTCGTCATGGACCTCCACCAGGACGTCCAGGCCGACCAGGCGGGCCAGTGCCGCAAGGTCGCGCAGCTCGGCGTCGTCGAGCGCGGCGACGATCAGCAGGACGCAGTCGGCGCCCATCAGCCGGGCGTCGCAGACGTCGTTGGCCGACACCGTGAAGTCCTTGCGCAGGACCGGGAGCGCGACAGCCGCACGGGCGGCGGCGAGGTCCTCGGGGGAGCCGCCGAACGCCGGCCCGTCGGTCAGGACCGAGAGGCACGAGGCCCCGCCCACCTCGTACGCGGCGGCGACCTGCGCCGGGTCCAGGTCGGGGTGCAGGGGGCCCTTGGACGGCGAACGCCGCTTGACCTCGGCCACGACTGCGAGCTCGGTGCCCGCCGCCAGCGCGTCGACGAACCCTCGCGCCGGGGGCAGCGCCGCACAGTCCTCCACGAGCGCGTCGGTGATGCGCCGGTCGTCGGCCGCGGCAGCACGGTGCGCGGCGAGGATGCCGTCGAGGTAGGTGGCCATCGGGGCGAGACGCTAGCGGCGCGGCGACGGCGGCCGGTTCTCGTGGAGCTGGCTCTTGAACATGGCGACGACGGGCGCCCCCACGAACAGCAGGCCGGACAGCACCAGGAGCCCCACCCCCACCGCGAACAGCTGGCGCAGGTCCAGCATCAC
This sequence comes from uncultured Actinomycetes bacterium, assembly GCA_903930035.1. Taxonomy (GTDB): domain Bacteria; phylum Actinomycetota; class Acidimicrobiia; order Acidimicrobiales; family Microtrichaceae; genus CAJANQ01. Next base: position 3,761 of record CAIYXG010000234.1, read on the forward strand.
CGAACCCACCAGCGCGACGACGCCCAGCGTGGCGCACAGCACCGGTGCCACGGAGAGCCCGCGGCCGATCGCGGTCCGGGGGTCGTACTCGTCCGGCTCGAACCGCCACGAGTCGTCGTCGTCCTCGTCCACCTCGAAGTACGGGGTGAACTCGGTCGACGGCCGGACGATCGTGGGGCCGTCGGCCGGGTCGCCGGGCACCAGGCCGGCCCTGCGGTCGTAGGCCAGGCGCCGCGCCGGGTCGGACAGCACCGCCCAGGCCTCGTTGACCTCCTGCATGCGCCGCTCGGCGGCGCGGCGGGGCGCGCCGTCGGGGTGCAGGTCCGGGTGGTGCTCACGGGCGAGCTGCAGGTAGGCGCGACGGACGACGGCCGGGTCCGCCCCCTCCGGGACGCCGAGCACGGCGTACAGGCTCACGCCCCGAACCTACGGCGCGCCGTCGGGCGCGACCGTGGCGGCGTGGGTACCGAGCAGGACGCCGGCCTCGTCAGGCACGGACCGGTGGACCCGGGCCAGCGCCACGGGTGCGCCGGCCACCGTGGCGACGCTGGTGACGACGCCCCGGTCCTCCCCCAGGTACTCCACCCGGTCGCCGGGCGACACGGCCGGTCCGCCGGGGTCGCCGACGACCACCCGCAGCCGGTAGGGCGTCTCGGCGCCCCGGCTGTCGACGCGGGCGACCAGCTCCTGGCCCGTGTAGCAGCCCTTGGTGAAGCTGACCGACTGGTCGACCACCCACTGGCCCAGCTCGGCCGGGATCGAGTCCTCGACCATCTCGGCGGCCGACGGCCAGCCCTCGGGCACGAGCGCGTCGGCCAGGTCGCCGGCGTCGCCCGCGCCGGCCGGCACGGTGAGCGTGCCGGACGGGCCCAGCACGTCGACCACCACGTGGCGCGGACCGTGCGGGGTGGGCCGGGTGCGCGGCAGCACCAGCTCGCCGCCCAG
>CAIYXG010000235.1 GCA_903930035.1 uncultured Actinomycetes bacterium
CCTCGTCGCGGTTGGCCGAGATGTGCCACATGAGGACCTTGTCGCCCTCGGGGATCTCGACGCCGCGGATCTCGGTGGCGGTGGACGTGGTCCGGCGGAAGTGCAGCACCGGGGTGGCCCAGCGCAGGACCTCGTCGATGGCGGTGGAGAGGTACGCCTTGTCGTCGATGTTGTCGCGCAGCTTCGCGAACTGGTCCGGGTTGGTCAGCAGGGCGTGCATGCCGTGCGAGGTGGCGTTCCGGGTGGTCTCGTTGCCGGCCACCGTGAGCAGGAGCATGAACATGTCGAACTCGAGCTCGCTGAGCTTCTCGCCCTCGATCTCGGCGTTGATGAGCGTGGTCACCACGTCGTCGCGGGGGTCGTCGCGGCGCTCGGCGGCCAGCTTGTTGGCGTACATGTACACCTCCATCGCCGCCTCGCGCGGGCCGTCGGCCGTCTCGGTGTTGTCGTTGTAGTCCTCGTCCTGGGCGCCGATCATGCGGTTCGACCAGTCGAACATCATCTTCCGGTCCTCCTGCGGCACGCCCATGATCTCGGCGATGGCCTGGAGGGGCAGCTCGGCGGCGAGGTCCTCGACGAACTCGCACTGGCCGGTCTCGATGACGTCGTCGACGATCAGCGCCGCGCGGTAGCGGAGGTGCTGCTCGAGCATGCCGATCATGCGCGGGGTGAAGCCCTTGTTGAGCAGGCGGCGCAGGCGGGTGTGCTGCGGCGGGTCGGTGTCGACCAGCATGATCCCGCGGGTGTCGAACTCGGGGTCGACGTCGGCGATGTTGAACCGCTGGGTGCCGCCGATCTGGCTGGAGAACGTCGTGGTGTCGCGGTTGACCATCTGCAGGTCGGCGTGCTTCACGACCGACCAGAAGCCCGGGCCGTCCGGCTCCGGGTGGAACGACACCGGCGCCTCGGCCCGGAGCACCTCGAACATCTCGTGGTGACGCCCTTGCTGGAAGGCGTCGAGATCCATCAGGTCAACATCCTCGAGCTTCATGAGACTCCCTGGTCGCTCGCTCCGGGCCCCTGCCCGGAAGCGCCTAGTTCACTCTTGAACGATCGTTCAGTCAAGGCTACGTTCGCCTGATGGTTGTAGTGGGAACGGACGTCACGCCCAACCTGCGTGAGCGCATCCTCGACACCGCCCTCCAGCTCATGAGCGAGCAGGGGGCCGCCGGCACCTCGATGCGCCAGCTGTCGGCCGCGTGCGGCGTCCAGGTGGCGGCGATCTACCACTACTTCGAGTCCAAGGACGCGCTCATCGCCGCGGTCGTGGCCGAGCGCCAGTACGGCACCCGGCTGCGGGAGGGTCTGCCGGTCGACCCGGAGGGCTCGGCCGAGGAGCGTCTGCGCCAGGTGTTCATGAGCGTCTGGAACGGCGCCATCGAGGAAGAGGCGATCTGGCGGCTGATGATCGCCGAGGGCATCCGTGGCGAGCCGTCGGTCCTGCCCACGGGCCGCGAGCTGATCGACCTGCTCACTCCAGCGTTCCTGGGCTGGGTGCGCCAGTGGGTGCCCGAGATGGAGCACCCCGAGGCCACCGCGCAGCTCATGGTCGGCCAGATGCTCATGGGCTTCATGCGCCACGTCTTCAACCCCGAGCTGGGGGCCGAGGCGATCGGCGTGTCGTGCGCCGACGCGCTCGTCGAGGCCGCCTTCGTCGCCTGACGCCGGCTCGGCCCTCACCCCTCCCCACCGAAATCTGGCTCCTGGTGGCGCTCCACGGTCCGGTTCCGTCCCCGGTTCGGGACGGACCGTCGGACGGTCCGGCGCGAACGTCAGCCCTCGAGGAAGGGGCGGACGCGGTCCTTGGGGCGGCCGATGATGGCTCGGCCCCCCTTCACCAGGACCGGCCGCTGCAGCAGCTCGCCGTGGTGCGTGAGGATGTCGACCACCTGGTCGGCCGTCTCGACGTCGCCGTCGGTCAGGCCCAGCTTCTTGAACACGGCGTCGCGCCGCACCAGGTCGGTGGCCGGGTCCTCGAGCTGGCCGACCAGGGTCTCGAGCGCGGCCCGGTCGGGGCGCTCGGCCTTGAGCATGTACTTCACGACCTCGTAGTCGACGCCGGCCTCGTCGGCCTGCTCGACCGCGTAGCGCGAGGTGCTGCAGTTGGGGTTGTGGAAGATCACGACGTCAGCCATGCGCGCAACCTACCGCGGCCCTGCCGGTCGGACCGTCGGCCGGACGGCGCCGGCGGGCCGCCGACTACCCTCGCCGCGTGAGCGACGCCGACACCCCCGCGGCCGAGCCGGCGCACCCGAGCGGGTCGACGCCGGCCGGCGTCGCCGCCGCCCTGGTGGCGGTGGTCGTGTGGGGCCTGGGCAACGCGCTCATCAAGGGCCTCGGCATCAACGGCCTGGCGCTGTCCTTCTACCGGCTGGGGTTCGGCGCGCTGTTCTACGCCGCCATCCTCTACGCCCGCGGCGGGCGGCTGACGCGGGCGTCCTTCCGGTTCGGCTGGCAGGGCGGCGTGGCCTTCGGGACCGACATCGCGCTGTTCTTCGTGGCGCTGCAGCTGACCACCGTGGCCATCGCCGTGACGGTCAACGCGCTACAGCCCATCGTGATCGTGGGGTTCGCCGCCGTGCTCTTCGGCGAGAAGGTCCGCCGCTACCACCTGGGGTGGACGGTGGTGGCGATCGCCGGTGTGGCCGCCGTGGCGTTCGGTGCGACGGGCGTCGAGGGTTCGAACGGCTGGGGCATCGTCGTCTCGTTCCTGTCGCTGTTCGCGTGGGCCTGGTACTTCGTGGCCTCCAAGC
>CAIYXG010000236.1 GCA_903930035.1 uncultured Actinomycetes bacterium
GCAGCCACCCGACCCGCAGGCCGTCGTTGTCGGTCAGGGCCCGGAACACGGTGGGCGTCCATGGGGCCTGGTCCACGGTCCGCTCCCCCACCGGCACCACGGCGCGGGCACGCGGCACCGGCACGGCCGCCCCCACGGTCCGCACGGGGAGCGGGAGCTGGTCCCAGCCCACGAGCGCCCCGGCCGGGAACCACTCGGTGGCGCGGCGCTGGACCCACTCGACCGTGAGGGTGGCGGTCGCACCGGCCGGGCCGGTGGGCCGCACCCACGCCGGGTCTGCGGACAGGTCCACCACCTGCGACGACTGCGGGCCCAGGTCGCCCACGTCGAGGGTCCCCGACGCGACCTTGGTGCCGTCGACGTCGACCCGCCAGCGGCCCCGCAGGTCGGACAGGGTCGTGAACCAGCGGTGGCTCACCACCCGCACCTTGGCGCCGGACAGCGCGAGGACCTCGACGGGCCGGCCGAGCCAGCGGACCTCGGCGGTCTCCGGGTAGGTCATCCGGTCGGCGGCCACCAGTCCGTCGCAGACGAAGTTGCCGTCGTGCGGCACGTCGCCGAAGTCCCCGCCGTAGCCCCAGACCGGGCGGCCGGACGGCCCGGTGCGGCCGGCGAGCGGGAGCCCGTGCTCGAGCCACTCCCAGATGAACCCGCCCTGGAACCCGGGGGTCGCGCGCACGGCACGGCGGTAGTCGGCGAGGGACCCCGACGAGTTCCCCATGGCGTGGGAGTACTCGCACAGGACCACGGGCCGGCGGTCGTCGGCGGCCAGGCCCGCCCGGGCCACGGCCTCGTCGATGCCCGGGTACATGGGGCACACGACGTCGGTCACGGGCGCGTCGGCGGCCAGGTCGTGCATGAGCGGGCCCTCGTAGTGGAGGGGCCGGGACGGGTCGGTGCGCCGCACCCAGGCTGCTGCGGCGTCGTGCGCTGGCCCGTAGCCGGACTCGTTGCCGAGCGACCACATGATGATGCTGGGGTGCGCCGCGTCGCGCTGGACCATGCGCCGCACCCGCTCCTCGACGACGCCGTCGAACCGGGGGTCGTGGCACAGCGAGGCCTGCCGGGCGTGCGTCTCCACGTTGGCCTCGTCGACCAGGTACAGCCCCAGCTCGTCGCACAGCTCGGCCAGGTGCTCGTCGTGGGGGTAGTGGGCGGCCCGCACGGCGTTGAGGTGGTGCGCCTTCATGAGCAGCAGGTCGAGGCGGGTCTGCTCGCGCGACACCGCCCGGCCCAGCTGCGGGTCGTGCTCGTGCAGGTTGACGCCGTGCAGCTCGACGGGCCGGCCGTTCACCAGGAGCGCCCGGTCGCGGACCACGACCGAACGGAACCCGGTCCAGCGCGCACCGGCCTGGACCACCGCGCCGGACGGGTCGCGCAGCTCCACCGTCACCCGGTAGCGCTGCGGGTCCTCGTGCGACCACGGCCGCACGCCGGAGACCTCCAGCCGGGTGCGGGCCCGGCCGGGCTCGGTGAACATGGCCGAGATGGTGGCAGCGGCCGGGTTGGACCCGTCCCACACGCCGGGGGCGAGCCGGCCCGTGGTGGCGAGCCGGCGGCCGCGGGCAGTCGCGACGGCCACCTCGACGGTCCACCCGGGCTCGCGGCGCGCCGGGCCGTCGACCTGGACGTCGACGTCGAGCGTGCCGGTGGTCTGGTCGTCGGCCAGGCCGGGGACCAGCCACGTGCCGGCCAGGTAGGACGGCGCGGTGGCGTGCACGGTGACGCTGCGCTGGATGCCGCCGTGCCACCACTGGTCCTGGTCCTCGACCCAGGTGGCGGCGGACCACTTGACGACGGCGACCGCCACGGTGGCCCGGCGGCCGGCGCGGACGTGCGCGGTGACGTCGAACTCCGAGGGGAGCCGGCTGTCGGTGGCCATCCCGACGAACTCGCCGTTTACCCACAGGTACGCGGCGGACTCGGCGGCCCCGAGCCGCAGGACCACGCGGCGGCCCGACCAGTCGCGGGGCACCGTAAAGGAGGTCCGGTAGGCGCCGGTGGGGTTGTCCTCGGGGACGGCCGGCGGCTCGCAGTCGAACGGCATCTGCACGTTCGTGTAGTGCGGCAGGTCGAACCAGCGGTCCCGGGCACGGCGGCCCCCGTCCTGGTGGGCGAGGGCCTGCGTGGTCCAGGCGCCGGGCACCTCGACCTGCTCCCAGCCGGTGTCGTCGAAGGACGGGGCCTCGAACCCGCGCGGCACCAGGTCGGGCCGTCGGGCCAGGTGGAACTGCCACGTGCCGTCCAGGGAGCGCCACCAGGGCGAGGCGGACGGGTCGTCGGGGTCGGCCCCGGCGGCCGACGGGAACGGGACGAGCGGGGTGGTCGTCGGCAGGCGGCCGAGGGAGGTCACCTGCGGGTCGGTCCAGGTCCGGGTTCCGTCGTGGAGCACGGCGGCACCCTATGCGAGCCGGCCCCGGGGCAGAAGGGGTGGCTCAGAGCTCGCCGGCGTCGAGCAGGTCGAGCACCTCGGCGGCCCGCACCCGCAGGCCGTCGAGGTCCTTGAGCCGCCGAAGGGACCCCAGCTGGTTGCCCATGCGGTGGTTGGGGGCGAAGCGCTCCTCGTGGCGGGCCAGGAAGTCCCAGTAGAGGGTGCTGAACGGGCAGGCGTCGGGCCCGGTGCGCTGCTTGGGGTCGTACCGGCAGCCCTTGCAGTGGTCGCTCATCCGGGAGATGTAGGCCCCGCCCGACGCGTAGGGCTTGGTGGCCATCCGGCCGCCGTCCGCGTGGAGCGACATGCCCACGACGTTCGGCTGCATGACCCACTCGGCGCCGTCCACGAACTGCTCCCACATCCAGCCGACGAGCGCCTGGGGCCGGACCCCGGCGAGCAGGCACAGGTTCCCGAGCACCATGAGCCGCTCGATGTGGTGGGCGTACGCGGTGCGGCCGACCTTGTCGACGACGTTGCCCACGCAGGCCATCTCGGTGGACCCTCCCGCAAAGAGCGGCGGGAGCGGGCGCTCGGCCCCCAGCTCGTTCCAGCGGGTCCAGTCCTCGGCCCAGAGCCAGCGCAGGCCCCAGACGTACTCGCGCCAGCCGAGCACCTGCCGCACGAACCCCTCGACGCCGGCGAGCGGGGCGTCGCCCCGGTGGTAGGCGTCCACGGCGGCGTCCACCACCTCCGACGGCAGCAGCAGGCCCAGGTTGAGGCTGGAGGACAGCACCGAGTGGGCCAGCTTCCACTCCGCCGCGAGCATTGCGTCCTCGTGCGGGCCGAACACCGGCAGGCCCTGGCGCACGAACTGGTCCAGCCGCTCCAGGGCCTGGGCACGGGTGGTCGGCCACAGCCCGGTGGGGTCGTCGCCCACGGCCGAGGCCGGCAGCGAGTCGAGGACCTCGCGGTCGAGGTCGTCGAGCGGGAACGGCGGTGCCGCGGGCCAGGCCCGGCCGTCCTTGGGCGGGGGCTCGCGGTTCTCGGTGTCGTAGTTCCACCGGCCGCCCTCGGGCCCGCCGTCGGGGGCGACCAGGACGTCCAGGCGGGTGCGCTGCCAGCGGTAGAAGTCCTCCATCCGGAGGCGGCCGGACCGCGTCGCCGCCCACGCGGCGAAGTCGTCCGGGTGGCACAGGAACTGGTCCGACCGCACGGTCCGGACGCCCAGGTCGGCCAGGAGGCGGCGGGCGGCCAGCGAGTTGGGCTCGGTCGCCACCACCTCCGACGGGCGGTGCCGCTCGACGTGGTCGGCCCACCCGGCGCGGAAGGTGGCCGCGGTCACCTCGTCGACCTCGAAGCCCTCTCGGCGCAGCTCCTGCGCGAACCGGCGCATGGACGCCAGGTAGAGGTGCAGGCGCTGGCGGTGCCAGGGCCGGCCGGCCAGCTTGGCCGTGGAGGTCACCAGCAGGACGCGGGCGTCCCCCGGCGCGGCGTCGCCGAGTGCGCCGAGCCGGCGGTGGAGCTGGTCGCCGAAGACCCAGACGGTGCGCCGGTCGTCGGCAGCCACGGGCCGGGCGTCAGGCCGCGGCGGTGCGGAGGACCTTGAGCGCCTCGTCGGCGTGGACCTCCATGTTGAGCTCGGACGAGATGGCGGCCAGGACCGTGCGGCCGGCGCCGATCACGAACGTGGCCCGCTTGTTCATGATGGGCCCCATCCGCCGGACGCCGAAGGCCTGGGCGACCGAGCGGTCCGGGTCGGACAGGAGCGGGTACCCCAGGCCGTGCTTGGCGTCGAACTGCGCCTGCTTGTCGACCTTGTCGGCCGAGATCCCGACCCGCTGGGCCCCGACCTGGGCGAACTCCGCGCCGATGTCACGGAAGTAGCAGGCCTCCTTGGTGCAGCCGGTGGTCATGGCCTTCGGGTAGAAGAACAGCACCACGGGGCCGGACTCGAGCAGCGTCGAGAGGGTCACGGGCGTGCCGGTCTGGTCCGGGAGGGTGAAGTCGGGTGCGGTGTCGCCTGCAGCAAGCATGGGGGCCTCGATCGTCTGGCACGGCGCCGGTCCGGCGCCGCACCCAGAAGAACGGCCACCCCTCGGGGACTATTCCGAAAAGAAGCTCGCCTGCGCAGGGTCAGGCGGGCAGGACCAGCCGCTGGCGCAGCTGGTCCACGGTGTCCGGACCTGCCCCGTGCTCGGCCAGGTAGCCCGTCGCGCCGCCGAACTCGGCGTGCAGGAACTCGAGCGTGTGCTGCATGGTCACGGGCCGGGCCGACCAGAGGCCGAGCGCCAGCTCGTCGGGCCGCACGTCGCCCTCCGGGCGGCCGAGGTAGCGCAGCCAGGTCGTCTGCACGGCGGTCGCGTTGGCCGAGCGTGCGTAGTCCGCGACCACCCGGTCGTCCGGGACGCCGAGGGCGCCCAGCAGCAGGGCGGCCAGCAGCCCGGTCCGGTCCTTGCCCACCGCGCAGTGGAAGGCCGTCCCGCCGTCGTGGTCGGCGACCCGCTGGACGGTGGCGGCCAGGCGCCCGCCGAACTGGGTGAGGATCGAGCGGTAGCGCTGCTCGAGCAGCGTCGGCAGGTGGTCGTGGTCCTCGTCCTCCCACGACCAGGCCTCGTCCAGGACCGGTCGGTGCTCGGTCACCACGTCGGGGTGCGCGAACACGGCGGTGGTGTCGCGCTCGGCGGCGTCGCGCAGGTCGAGCACGAGCGAGACGCCGCGGTCGGCCAGTCCCTGCGCGGCGTCGGGCCGGGCCCGGTGGAGCGCGTCGCCGCGCACCAGCAGGCCGAACCGCACCGTGCCGTCCGCGGCCGGCAGCCCGCCCAGGTCGCGGGCGTTGAAGATCCCCGACCGGCCGAGCACCGTCCGGAAGCGCCGGTCGACGACGGGCGCGAGCTGCTCAGGCTGATCCGCGTCGGTCCGTCCGGCCACGGGCAGGTCAGCCCAGACCGAGGACGATGCCGATGCCGTCGGCCGTCACCCGGAGGTCGTCGACCACGATGGGCACGGTGTCGTCGGAGCCCGGGACGATCGGCGCCTGGACCGTGGCCGGGAACCGCAGGTTGAGCGGCGCCAGGGACGCCAGGCCGCCGAGACGGCGGCTCAGCTGGTTGACCAGCCCCGGCATGAACGGGGGCAGCTCCAGCCAGGCGGCGCGCACGCTCAGCTCCAGCCGTCCACCCACGAGCCGGGGCCGGACCTCGGTGCGCACGGCGGACCGCAGGTCGGGGAACCGCTCGGAGATCAGGCGGGTCTGGCGCAGCGCCGCTCCCACCTGCTGCTCCCCCAGGTCCACCTCCAGCTCGAAGGGCAGCGGCAGGTCGCCCACGGCCCGGGCCAGCAGCTCGCGGGCCAGGTGGTCGACGCCCGACGACGCCAGGCCCAGACCCACCCGCGTGCCGGCCACCGGCACCGGCTCGGCGGTCCCGACCACCTCGTCGGTGGCGGGGAGCGCGAAGGACATGAGCCCCGACGACACGCTCACCGAGGCCGGGCCCTCGACCACGCCGAGGCCCACCATCATCGTGCCGACGTCCTCGGGCAGGTCGGCCGAGATCTTCCCCACGTGCTGGCCGAGGGTGTCGAACAGCCCGTCGCCCATCATCGAGAACATCATCCCGGCCATCTGGACCAGGCCTGCCCACGCAGCGTCGGCCATGCCCTCGGGGGCCGGGACGTCGGGGTCGACCGCCAGGCTGACCAGCTGGCCGTCCTGGAGGTCCAGCCCCACCGCCACGGTGCGGTCGGGACGCAGCTCCATGAACGGGTCGACCAGGGCCTCGACCCGCACCGGGATGGGCACCTGCGGGAGCGGCATGCCGCCCGCCGCGGCGGCGTCGGTCGTGTCGCCCTCCATGTCCGAGGTCCGGAGCGAGACGTCGCCCATGGCCCGGACCACGATGCGGGCCCGGCCGCCGTCGTCGGCCCGCAGGTCGAACTCGGCGCCGGTCACGGTCAGCGCCAGGCCCAGCAGGACCTCACCCATGCCGGGCAGGGTCACGTTCGTCTCGATCGGGTCGAGCGGCACGCCGGCGCCGATCCCGAACAGCGCCAGCAGGTTGAGCATCTCCTCGGTGACCGAGGCGCACGCCGCCAGGCGACGGGGGGCCGACGGGACCGACGACAGCGCCCGCGGGGTGCCTGCGGCCGGCGCCGGGGTGGCGCCGGGCGACCGCGTGGTGGGCGGGGCCGAGGCCGACGGGGAGGGCGACTTCTTCTTCGGCGACTTCTTCTTGGCTGCGTGCTGCTTCGGGTCCGCCGGCTTCTTGACGGTCTTCTTGGTGGTCGCCTTCTTCGGGGCTGCCTGCTTCTTGCCCGACCCGCCC
>CAIYXG010000237.1 GCA_903930035.1 uncultured Actinomycetes bacterium
ACTACCACGTGGGCACCGACAAGGTCGTGGTGCTCGCCCTGGACGAGGGCGAGCAGTCCGTGGTCGACGGCTGCTTCGCCGTGGTCGAGGACGTCATGTCCGGCGCCGAGCGGCTCGACGACTCGCTCGTGGACCACTGGCTGGCCAAGCGCAACGACGTCGCCGCGCTCGAGGCGCTCATCAAGATCGGCGCCGTGGGCGACACCATGGAGGTCTCGGGCCCCTGGGCCGACCTCCCCGCCGCCTACGACGCCGTCGTCGCCGCCATGTCGGCGGTGCCGGGCGTGGTGGCGGCCTCGGCCCACTGCAGCCACTCGTACCTGACCGGCGGCTGCCTCTACTTCACCTTCGGCGGACGGCCCGAGGTGGCCGAGGGTGCCGCACCCACGGTCGCCGAGCGCGAGGCGCTGCACCGGGCCGTGTGGGAGGCCGGCCAGCGGGCGGCGCTGGCGCACGGCATGTCGGTCTCGCACCACCACGGGGTGGGCCTGCACCGCGGCCAGTACCTGCCCGACGCGCTCGGCGGCGGGTTCGCCGTGCTGCAGTCGCTGAAGTCGGCGCTCGACCCCACCGGCATCCTCAACCCCGGCAAGCTGGGCCTGGCCTCGCCGTTCGGCCCGGTCGGGCTCCCGTAGGCCCGGCCGGCGCGCCCGATGGACCTGACGCCGTCCGCCGCCGTCCGGCAGGGCATCCTCACCGCCCTCGTGCTGGCGCTGCCCGCGGCGCTGCTCAACGTGCTGGTGGTCGACCGGGAGGGCAGCAGCTCGCCGTGGAAGTTCGCCCTGTGGTTCGTGATCCTCTTCGGCGGCGCGGCGGGCGGCTTCGCGGTGCTCCGGCTGTCCCGGACCGCGTCCCTGGTGCACGCGGCGTCGGCGGCGTTCTGGACCTACGTGCTCGTCCAGGGCCTCGGCGTGGTCCGGCGGCTGTTCGCGGGCGAGCCCATCTCGTGGCTGGCGTTCCCGTTCCTCGCGCTGCTCATGGCGACCTGTGGGATGCTCGGCGGCGCACTGGCCCGACGGTGGGAGCAGACCGGCCGGACGGCTCCGGCCGGCGAGGGAAGGACGGAGGACTGAGATGAGCATCCTGGTCGTCGACGGGGGGACCTCCAGCGTCCGGGCCGCCGTCGTGCACCCCGACGCCACGGTGACCCACGAGGTCGGCGCCGCCACCCTGCCCGACTCCCCCATGCCCGGCATCGTGGAGTTCGACGCCGCCGCCTACGCCGCCGCGGCGCTGGACTGCGCCCGCCAGGTGCTCGCCGCCCACGGGCCGGTCGACGCCGTCGGCATCACCACCCAGCGGGCCTCGGTGGTGGTCTGGGACCGCGCCACCGGCCAGCCGGTCGCCCCCGCCCAGGGCTGGCAGGACCTCCGGACCGTCGGCGACTGCCTGGTCCTGGCCGCCGAGGGCATCCGCCTGGCCCCCAACCAGTCGGCCACCAAGATCGCCAACATCCTGGACGCCGTCGACCCCGGCCGCACCCGGGACCTGTGCGTCGGCACGGTGGACTCGTGGCTGGCCTGGAACCTGACCGAGGGCGCCCACCACGTGAGCGACCTCTCCAACGCCGCGGTCTGGGGCCTGCTCGACGGCACCACGCAGGGGCTCGCGACCACCGTGATGGACCGGCTCCGCATCCCGGCCGCCGCGCTGCCGCGGGTCGTCGACTCGACCGGCCCGGTGGGCGAGGCCACGGCGCTCGAGGGCGCACCCCCGATCTGCGGGATCGCCGGCGACCAGCAGTCCTCGCTGGTCGGCCAGGGGTGCACGCTGCCCGGCCTGGCCAAGGCGACGTTCGGCACGGGCGGGATGCTCGACGTCAACCTGGGCGCCGACGCGCCGCCCGCCGCGGCCCGGGGGGCGGCCGGCACGTTCCCCATCGTCTGCTGGCGCCAGGACGGGCGGCCGCAGTGGGGCGCCGAGGGGATCATGCTCTCGGCCGGCACCAACGTGGAGTGGCTGCGCGACGACCTGGGGATCATCCCCACCGCCGAGGCGTCGGCCGAGGTCGCGGCGTCCGTGCCGGACACCGACGGCGCCATGTACGTGCCGGCGCTGCTCGGCCTGGGCACCCCCAACTGGGACTACGGCGCCCGCGGGACGCTCCTCGGCCTGACCCGGGGCACCACCGCCGCCCACGTCGTGCGGGCCGTGCTGGAGGGCGTCGCGCAGCGCGGGGCCGACCTGGTCGAGGCCGTCGGGTCCGACACCGGGATCACGCTCGACCACCTGCGGGTCGACGGCGGCATGAGCGTCAACCCGGTGTTCACCCAGGCGCTCGCCGACGCCACGCAGCTGCCGGTCGAGGTCTCCCCCGTCACCGAGGCCACGGCGCTCGGCGCCGGGTTCCTGGCCGGCCTGGCCGTCGGGACCTGGTCCTCGTGGGACGAGCTGGCCGCGACCTGGGCACCGGCGCGGCGGGTCGAGCCCGGCGCCCCCACCGACCGCGACCGGTGGCGCGAGGCCGTCGGCCGCGCCGGCGAGTGGTTCGGCGACCTCTCGGCCATCGACTTCTGACAAGGACGCCGCCATGACGGGTGCCAACCTCACCGACGACACGCTCAACATGGTGCTCGAGGGCGCGGTGCTGACGTTCGCCGACCGCCGGGTCGACGACCCCACGTGGGCCCAGGTCGAGACGGTGAGCGCGTCGGGGATCCACTTCTGGCTCGACGTCGTCGGCGCCGACCCCGAGGACGTCGCCCACCTGACCGACCTGTTCGACCTGCACCCGGAGGTCATGTCCGACACCACCAAGTTCGGCCAGCGCTCCCGGGTCGCCGAGTACGAGGGCTACGTGCTCGTGGTGGTCTACGGGGCGAACCCCGCCATCGAGTCGGAGCTCGTCGAGCTCCACACCTACGTGCTGCCCACCGGCGTGCTCACGGTCCGGCAGGTGCCGTTCGCCCCGCTCGACGACGTGCACGACGTGCCCCCCGCGCGGCTGACCGGCCAGCACGTGACCGTGCCCGCCCTCCTCACCAGGATCCTGTCCACGATGGTCGCGTCGTTCTCCGACGCCCTCGACGTGGTCGACGACGAGCTCGAGCGGATCGAGACCGACATCCTGGACGCGCCGCAGAAGGCCCACATGGAGCGCCTCATCAAGGACGTACGGCCCCGGATCTCGGCCATGCGCCGCGCCGTCGAGCCCATCCGGGCGCTGGTGGGCATCAGCCGCTTCGTGGTCTCCGACGCCCTCCCCGAGATGGGCGACGACATGCGCCGGCACCTGCGCGACCTGGCCACCGACCTGGCGTACGTCGGCGACCAGCTCGAGTCCGAGCGGGACCGGCTGGCCGCGGTGATGGACGTCTACATGAACGAGCTGAGCAACCGGATGAACGAGACCAACATCCGCCAGAACGCGATCATGAAGCAGGTCGCGGTGGTCTCGACCATCTTCCTGCCGCTCACGTTCATCACCGGGTACTTCGGCCAGAACTTCGCGTGGATGACCGACAACCTGATCGACAACCGGGTGGCCTGGCTGCTGCTCGGCGTCGGCCTCTACGTGGTGGTCGTGACGGTGTCGCTCGGCGTCATCCGCCAGCGCCGCTGGTTCACCGACTGACAACCTGCGACACTTGCCCCGCCGGTGAGTCGGTCGGGTGACCGCGGCGGGGGCGACCCCGTCGAGGAAGGTCGGGACTCCGCAGGACAGGGTGCTGGCGAGAGCCAGGTCGGGGCGACCTGACGGTAGAGGGCAACAGAGAGCAGACCGCCGATGGCCGGGCAACCGGCACAGGCAAGGGTGAAACGGTGCGGTAAGAGCGCACCAGCGTCGTCGGCGACGGCGGCGGCTGGGTAACCCCCACCCGGAGCAAGGCCAAGCAGTGGGTACGGGCGGTCCGTCCGGTCCTCCGGGACCAGCCCACGGGTAGGCCGCACAGATGGATGGTCACCGAACCGGACCCCCGCAAGGGACCGGGGAACAGAATCCCGCCTACAGACCGACTCACCGGCACCAGCGGCACCACCTGGGCAGGCTCAGCCGGCGCCGCCGAGGAGCCGCCGGACCTGCCCCAGCAACCAGCCGTCGTCGACCTCCGGCTGCGTGCAGCGTGCTGCCACCTCGTCCAGCTGTCGCCCGAGGTCCGCGGCGGTCGCCACCGGGTCGAGCAGCACCGCGTCGCCCAGCCCGAAGGTCCGGCCCAGTCCGAGCGCCTTGCGCCGGTAGTACTCCACCCCGCCGACCAGCACCGCCGGGGTCCCGGCCCGCAGCGCCCACAGCGCCACGTGGTACGAGTGGGACACGACCCACTCGGCCCCGGCGAGCAGCCCGGCGGCACGGCCCGGGTCCCCCGTTGCGTCCACGAGCGTCCACGGTCGGGGCCCGCCGTCGGCGGCGAGGGCCGACAGCACCTCCGACGCCGCCGCCACCTCGCCCGGGGTGTTGCCGTTCACGGCGAGCACGACCACGTCGACCCCGGCAGCACGGGCCCGCTCGTCGACCGCCCGGGCCACGTGCTCCAGCTCGCCCTGCACGTAGGACGCACTCCGCAGGTGCAGCACCGCGTAGGGCCGCTCCCGCCGTCCACCGGTGCGGCCGCCCGGCGGGTCGAGCGCGTCGTCGACGCCGACCGTCACGTCGACCGGGTCCGGACCGGGACCCGCCAGCAGCTCGACCGACAGCTCGTCGCGGCACCCGACGGCGGCAGCACCGGCAAGGACGCGGCGCAGCATCGCCAGGTCCTCGGGGTC
>CAIYXG010000238.1 GCA_903930035.1 uncultured Actinomycetes bacterium
CAAGAATCTGCAAATGGTTGCAAATTCCTGCGGCTGCGCCGCTAGGGTGTGCCCATGATTCCTGTAGGCATCGTGGGCGGGTCCGGGTTCACCGGCGCCGAGCTCCTGCGTCTCTGCGCGTCGCACCCCGAGTTCTCCGTCCAGTTCGCCACGGGCGACTCGCAGGCGGGGACGGAGGTCGCCGACCTCTACCCGAGCCTGGCGGCCGCGTACCGGGGCACCACCTTCGTCCCCTGGGACCCCGCGCTGCTCGACGGTGTGGAGGCCGTGTTCGTGGCGCTCCCGCACGGCAGGAGCCAGGAGCTCATGGACCACGTCCTCGGCCGGGTCCGCGTCGTGGTGGACCTCGGCGCCGACTTCCGTCTGCCGGACCCTGCCACCTACGAGGCCTGGTACCACGAGCCGCACACCCGGCCCGACCTGCTCGACCAGTTCGTCTACGGCCTTCCCGAGCTCTACCGGGAGCAGGTCCGGGGGGCCGCGGCGGTCGCCAACCCCGGCTGCTACCCGACCGCCGCCTCGCTCGCCCTGGCGCCGCTGGTGCGGGCGGGTCTCGTCGAGCCGGCAGGGCTCGTCGTCGACGCCGTCTCCGGGGTCTCCGGCGCCGGCCGGCCGCCCAAGCCGACCACCACGTTCTGCGCCGTCGACGAGGACGTGACCGCCTACGGGCTCCTCGACCACCGGCACACGCCCGAGATGGAGATGAACACCGGCGGCTCCGTGCTGTTCACCCCCCACCTGGTCCCCATGAACCGGGGCATCCTGGCCACCTGCTACGGCCGCCCGACGTCCTCGTCCACCTCGACCGAGGACGCCCTGTCGGCACTCGCGGCGTTCTACGCCGACGAGCCGTTCGTGGTGGTCTCGGAGCGGTCGCCCTCGACCAAGGCCACGCTGGGGTCCAACTCGGTGCACCTCACCGCGCGGGTGGACGCACGCACCGGCACCGTCGTGGCCATCGCGGCGCTCGACAACCTCTGCAAGGGTGCCTCGGGCGCCGCGGTGCAGAACGCCAACCTGGCCCTCGGTCTCGACGAGACCGCCGGCCTGCCGCTGACCGGGACGTACCCATGACCACCTTCGACCCCCGCACCGACCCGCAGACCGCGGTCGAGGTGCTGCTCCAGGCCCTGCCCTACATCGAGAAGTTCCGCGGCTCCGTCGTCGTCGTGAAGTTCGGCGGCAACGCCATGGTCGACCCCGACCTGTTCGCCCGGTTCGCCGAGGACGTCGTGCTCATGCACCGCGTCGGCATGAAGCCCGTCGTGGTGCACGGCGGCGGCCCGCAGATCGGGGAGTGGCTGGCCCGGATGGGCAAGGAGTCCGAGTTCGTCGACGGCCGGCGCGTGACCGACGCCGAGACCCTCGAGGTCGCGAAGATGGTCCTGATCGGCAAGGTCAACTCCGACGTGGTCACGGCCCTCAACCGGTTCGGCCCCGTGGCGCTGGGGCTCTCCGGGACCGACGCGCAGCTCCTCACGGCCGCGGCCCACGACCCCGAGCTCGGCTTCGTCGGGCAGGTCACGGGCGTGGACACCACGCTCATCGAGCGGACCCTGGCCATGGACCTGGTCCCGGTGATCGCCACCATCGGCGCCGACGCCGAGGGGCAGGCCTACAACATCAACGCCGACGACGTCGCGTCCTCCGTCGCCGAGGCGCTCGGGGCCGAGAAGCTCATCATGCTCACCGACGTGCCCGGGCTGCTCGCCGACGTCGACGACCCGTCGTCGCTGATCCAGCGCGTGAGCACGGCGCAGGTCGACCAGCTGGTCGCCGACGGGACGGTGGCGGGCGGCATGGTGCCCAAGCTCGAGGGCTGCGCCCAGGCCATCAGCAACGGGGTCGGCTCGGTCCACCTCATCGACGGCCGGGTCCCGCACGCACTGCTCCTCGAGCTGTTCACCGACGCGGGCGTCGGCACGATGGTCCACCGGGAGGAGGTCGGGCCGTGACGACGCACCGGCAGGCCATGGCGGCGCCCGACGACATGGTGCGCTGCCCGATCATGCCCACCTACGGGCCCCCCTCCGTGGAGTTCGTCCGTGGCGAGGGCTCGTGGCTCTGGGACCTCCAGGGGGCGCAGTACCTGGACCTGCTGTCGGGCCTGGCGGTGACGTCGCTGGGCCACGCCCACCCCGAGGTGGCGGCCGCCGTGGCGGCGCAGGCGTCCACGCTGCTCCACGTCTCCAACCTCTTCGGCACCGAGCACCAGGCACCCGTGGCCACCACCCTCGACCGCCTGCTCGGGGGAGGTGGACAGGTGTTCTTCTGCAACTCGGGCGCCGAGGCCAACGAGGCCGCCGTCAAGCTCGCCCGGAAGTGGGCCGGTGGCCCCGCCGGCAAGTACCAGGTCGTCTCGGCCCTCGGCAGCTTCCACGGCCGGACCCTGGCCACGCTGCACGCCACCGGACAGCCCGCCAAGCACGAGCCGTTCCAGCCGCTGCCGGCCGGGTTCCGCCACGTGGCGTGGAACGACGTCGACGCCCTCGACGCCGCGCTCGACGGCTCGGTGGCCGCAGTCCTGCTCGAGGCCGTGCAGGGCGAGGGCGGCGTCAACCCGGCCTCGGCCGAGTACTTCCAGGCCGTCCGGGCCCTCTGCACCGAGCGGGACGTCCTGTTCATGGTCGACGAGGTCCAGACGGGCCTCGGCCGCTGCGGCTCGTGGTTCGCGCACCAGCAGCTGGGCGTCCGGCCCGACGTGGTGACGATGGCCAAGGCCCTCGGGAACGGCGTCCCGGTCGGTGCGTGCTGGGCCGACGCCTCGGTGGCCGCGGCGTTCGAGCCCGGCGACCATGCGACCACCTACGGGGGGCAGCCCCTGGCGACGGCGGCCGCCCGGGCGGTGCTGACCGTCATGGAGCGCGAGGACGTCCCCGCCCGGGCCGCCGCGGCCGGGGCGCGGTTCCGGGCCGGACTGTCGCCCCTTCCGGGGGTCGCCGGGGTGCGGGGCATGGGGCTCCTGCTCGCCGTGGAGCTGGCGCCCGAGTGGCTCGCGCTGCGGCCGGCCAAGGTGGTGGCCGACGGGCTGCTGGCCCAGGGCGTCGTGGTCAACGCCGTCACCCCGACCGCACTGCGGCTCGCCCCGAGCCTGCTCATCAGTGACGCCGAGGTCGACGAGGCCGTGGCCCGGATCGCCGCGGTGCTCGACCAGCTCGCGCCGGCCGCCCCAGGAGAGGAGCCCCCCGCATGACCCGCCACCTGACCGAGGTCGACGACCTCACCGGGGCCGAGCTGCTCACCGTGCTCGACCGCGCCGAGCTGGCCGCGCCGCCCAAGGTCCTTGCCGACCAGGGTGCCGTGCTCCTGTTCGAGAAGCCGTCGGCGCGGACGCGCAGCTCGATGGAGCTGGCGGTCACGCAGCTCGGCGGCCACCCCGTCACGCTCCGCCACGAAGAGGTCGGGATCGACTCCCGGGAGTCGGCCGAGGACCTGGCACGGCTGTTCTCCGGGTACGGCCGGTTCATCGGCGCCCGGGTGTTCGAGCACGACAAGGTCGAGCGGCTGGCGGCCGCCGCGACCGTGCCGGTCGTCAACCTGCTGTCCGACGAGGCGCACCCGGTGCAGACCCTGGCCGACCTGCTGACGGTCCGGCAGGCCTTCGGCCACCTCGACGGGCTCACGGTCACCTACGTGGGCGACGCCAACAACGTCGCCCGGTCGCTCGGCATTGGCTGCGGACTGGTCGGCGCCCAGTTCCGGGTGTCGTCCCCGCAGGGCTACGGCTTCGTGGCGGCCGACGAGGCCCGGATCCGGGCCGCAGGGACGGACTTCCACACCGTGGAGGACCCCACCGAGGCCGTCGCCGGGGCCCATGTCGTCTACACCGACGCGTGGTACTCGATGGGCCAGGAGGCCGAGCAGCGCGAGCGGCGGGAGCGCTTTGCCGGCTGGCAGGTCAACGAGTCGCTCCTGGCCGCGGCGGACCCCGCGGCGGTGTTCCTGCACTGCCTGCCGGCCCACCGGGGCGACGAGGCCACCGACGGCGTCCTCGACGGGCCCCAGAGCCGGATCTGGCCGCAGGCGCACAACCGGCTGCACAGTGCCCGTGGGCTGCTCCTCTGGCTGTTCGACGGCGGGGCGGAGGGCGGGTGATGGGTGCCAAGCAGCAGCGGCAGCACCGCATCGCCGGCCTCCTCGAGGAGCACCGGGTCACCAACCAGGCGCAGCTCGTCGAGCTCCTTGCCGGCGCCGGGGTCAAGGTCAACGGCTCCACCGTCTCCCGGGACCTCGAGGAGCTCGGGGCCATCAAGATCCGGATCCCCGGGGGCGAGACGGCCTACGCCATCCCCGAGATGCCGGCCGAGCAGGTCGCGCCCGAGGACCACCTGCGGCGCGTGCTCGGCGACTGGGTGGTCGAGGTGGAGCGCAGCGGGGACCTGGTCGTGCTGCGCACGCCCCCGGGGTCGGCCCACGTGGTCGCCTCGGCGCTCGACCGCGCCGGCGTGGACGGCGTGGTGGGTACTGTCGCCGGCGACGACACGCTCCTCGTCGTCGCGCACGAGGAGCAGGGCCCGAAGGTGGCCCAGCACGTCAAGGACCTGGCCGGGCTGGGCTGACACGACCGCGCACCGGCCCCGGGGCCGGGGCGCACGCGGACGACCACGGACGAACACAGAAGGAACGGAGACTCAGATGGCACAGAAGGTGGTGCTGGCCTACTCGGGCGGGCTCGACACGTCGGTCGCGGTGCGGTGGATGATCGAGCACCTCGGTGTGGAGGTGATCTGCCTCTCGGCCGACGTCGGCCAGGAGGGCACGCTCGAGGGCAACGAGGAGAAGGCGCTCGGCGCCGGCGCCTCGGTCTACGAGCAGCTCGACCTCCGCGAGGAGTTCGCGCGCGACTACCTGGCGCCGGTGATCCGGGCCAACGCCCTCTACGAGGGCAAGTACCCGCTCGTCTCGGCGCTGTCGCGCCCGCTCATCGTCAAGCACCAGGTGGCGCTCGCCCGGAAGTACGGGGCCGACGGCATCGCCCACGGCTGCACCGGCAAGGGCAACGACCAGGTGCGCTTCGAGGTCTCCTCCATGGCGCTCGCCCCCGACCTGGAGCTGATCGCCCCGGTGCGGAACTGGGGCTTCACCCGGGAGGACTCCATCGAGTACGCCGCGCGGCACCAGATCCCGGTCGCGGCGACCAAGGAGAAGATGTACTCGATCGACGACAACCTCTGGGGCCGCGCCATCGAGTGCGGCGAGATGGAGGACCCGTGGGCCGAGCCGCCGGCCGGCGTCTGGAAGATGACGCAGCAGACGGCGACCGAGCCCCGCGAGGTGACGGTCGGCTTCGAACAGGGCGTCCCCGTGAGCATCGACGGCACCGCCATGCCCCTCCACGAGCTCGTGGTCGCCATGAACCACCTGGTGGGCTCCTACGGCTGGGGCCGGCTCGACATGGTCGAGAACCGGCGGGTCGGGATCAAGAGCCGCGAGACCTACGAGGCGCCCGGCGCCCTCGCGCTGATGATGGCCCACGAGGACCTGGAGTCGATCACGCTCGAGCGCGACCTCCAGCGGGAGAAGATCCGCATGGAGCACCGCTACGCGGAGCTGGTCTACGACGGGCTCTGGTTCTCCCCGCTGCGGGAGGCCTTCGACGCGTTCGTCGCCGAGTCGCAGGTCCCCGTCACGGGCGAGGTGCGGCTCAAGCTCGAGCCGGGCCGCTGCTTCGTCGTCGGCCGGAAGGCCCCCCAGTCCCTCTACGACTACGGCCTGGCCACCTACGACGCCGCCGACCGGTTCCGCCACGCCGACTCCGAGGGCTTCGTCCGGCTCTGGGGCCTGGGCGTGCAGACGTGGTCGGGCATCCAGGGCCCCGGGTCGGGCCGGTGAGCGACCACCCGGCGGAGGACGCCGGCTCCCGGGGCCAGCTCTGGCACGGCCGGTTCGAGGTCGCTCCCGCGGCCGAGCTGGTCGCGTTCACCGAGAGCCTCAGCTACGACCGGCGGCTGCTGGTCGACGACGTCGCCTGCTCCAAGGCCCATGTGCGCGGCCTCCACCGTGGCGGCCTGCTCACCGACGACGAGCTTGGCGCCCTGCTCGGAGGCCTGGACGCCGTGGAGATGGAGTTCCGGGCCGGGCACCTGCGGACGGTGGAGAGCGACGAGGACGTCCACACCGCCATCGAGCGGCGCGTCACCGAGCTCGTCGGCCCGGTGGGCGGCAAGCTCCACACCGGACGCTCGCGGAACGACCAGGTGGCCGCCGCCTTCCGGCACTACCTCAAGCGCGCCCTGTCCGACGTGGCCGCCCGGGTGCTCGACCTCGTCGAGGTCCTGGCGGCGCGGGCCGACGAGGCCGGGACCGGCGACGACGCGGCGTACCTCCCCGGCTTCACCCACCTCCAGCAGGCCCAGCCGGTGCTGCTGGCGCACCACCTCATGGCCCACGCCTGGGCGCTCCTGCGCGACGTCGACCGCATCGACGACTGTCTCGACCGGGTCGACGTGTCCCCGCTCGGCGCCGGCGCGCTCGCCGGCTCGTCGCTGCCGCTGGACCCCGACGGCACGGCGTCGGACGCCGGGTTCGCCGCCCGGTTCGAGAACTCCCTCGACGCCACGTCGGACCGCGACTTCGCGGCCGAGACGCTGTTCGTCCTGTCCCTGTGCGCCGTGCACCTCTCCCGGATGGGCGAGGAGGTCGTGCTCTGGACGACCGACGAGTTCGGGTTCGCCCGCCTGGACGACCAGTACGCGACCGGCTCGTCCATGCTGCCGCAGAAGAAGAACCCCGACATCGCCGAGCTCGTGCGCGGCAAGTCGGGGCGCGTCTTCGGCAACCTCGTCTCGCTGCTGACGACGGCCAAGGGGCTTCCGCTGGCCTACAACAGCGACCTGCAGGAGGACAAGGAGCCGCTCTTCGACTCGATCGAC
The DNA here is from genome assembly GCA_903930035.1 of uncultured Actinomycetes bacterium. Classification (GTDB taxonomy): domain Bacteria; phylum Actinomycetota; class Acidimicrobiia; order Acidimicrobiales; family Microtrichaceae; genus CAJANQ01. The sequence goes on from CAIYXG010000238.1 coordinate 6,873, forward strand.
ACGGCCGTGTCCTCGCTGACGGTC
>CAIYXG010000239.1 GCA_903930035.1 uncultured Actinomycetes bacterium
CGCTCCGGCGTCGCTGCCGAGATCGCGGCGCTCTACACCGATCCGGTCGAGTGGCGCTTCACGAGCCCGACCGCCGGGATCGTCCGCAAACGCCCGGCGGTCCCGACGACGACCGTCGCTACGGCTCGGAGCAGGACAACCCCGGGGAGCGCGCCGACGTCGTGCTGGCGATGCGGACCGGCGACGACGGCTCGGTCCGGCTGCTCGAGATCCCTCGCGACCTGCTGGTCGTGGGGGAGAAGGGCGCCCCGGTCCGGCTCACCACGACGCTGCTCGACGGTCCGTCGGGGCTGACCGACAGCCTGTGCCGGTCGCTCGGCCTCGGGGTGGACCACGTCGCCGAGGTCCGGTTCCCTGGACTCCGTTCGGTGGTGGACGCAGTGGGTGGCGTCGAGGTGACGACCGCCCGGCCGCTCCGCGACACGTACACAAAGTTCGAATTGCCGGCGGGTCGGAGCCTGCTCGACGGCGACGACGCCCTCGCCTACGTGGCGGCGCGGCGCATCGAGGTGCAGCAGCCTGACGGCACCTGGGTGCCTGACCCGGCGGCGGGGCAGGGCCGGTCCTCGAAGGGGGCGGAGGTCCTGCGCGACCTGGCGCGCCGGACGTCGCTCAGCCCGGCCCGCCCCCTCGCTGCCCAGCGCCTCGCATGGGCGACCGCGGGAGCCGTCGCGTTCGACGACCGGGTCTCGCCGACCGAGGTGCCGTCGCTCCTGCGGTCCTTCCGCCAGCTGGCGGGCGCCCCGACCGCGGCACTGCCCGTCGCGGCGACCGGCACGGTGGTCCCGATCGCTCGCCTCGAGGCCGGGGCGGGGGCCGTCGTCGAGCAGTTCGAGCAGCCCACCGGTGCGGGGTCCTGCACGGCGCGCCTGCCCGAGGCGCGACGTCCGTAGCGGGCGACGGAGACCTGCACCAGGGCTGTGCAAGGATCTGTCCCAGGGGGACACATGCAGCGAGTCCGTAACTCCATGCTCCTCGTCGTGCTCGTCGCGACCGCCTGCTCGGGCGGCGCGTCGTCGACCTCCTCGCCCTCGTCGACCGCCGCTGCGCCGGCCCGGCCCGTGCGCAAGGACGTCGCACCGCTGACGATGCTCGGCCCGGTCGCCGGCCGCTGGTCCTTCCTGCCCCAGCCCGTGGCTGCCGACCCGGTCCCGGCGCCCGACCCGGCGACGGAGGTGGCCGAGCTGCGCAACCGCCGCCAGCTGGTGGCCGCCCGCCCGCTCGTCCCGTCCGACGACCGCTACACGCGGGTTGCGGAGGGCACGCCGACCCGGTTCATGGAGCTGGTCGTGGACGTCGGCCGGCGCCGGACCGTGAACCCGTTGCGCATGGCCCGGGCGCAGGCGCTCGTGGCCGTGGCCGCCCACGAGGCGTCGGTCGCCGCCGCCCGTGCCACGGTGCCGGCCGCCAGGACGCCGGAGGAGGTCGACGCCCGGCTGGCGGCCGAGCTCCCGGCCGTGGACGGCGTGGGCGTCGAGCAGCCGGCCGAGGGGCTCCCGCCCGAGCTGGTGGCGGCGGTCGCCCAGCAGACCGTGGGGTGCGCCCAGTTCCCGCCCGAGTGCCCCCGGTTCACGACGCTCGGCGACGTGGCCGCCGCCCGGGCGCTGGCCAGCGGCCGGTACTGGCCGTCCACGCTGGACGCCGCCCGGGCGCTCGGCGTGAAGGTCGGCACCGCCGTGAACCAGTACGCGTCCACCGACGGGGCGGCGCCCTGGTCGCCGGCGCCCGACGACCTCCCCGCGGGCGGCTCGTGGGTGCCGACGCCCGGGATGTTCGCCCCGGCGCTGGAGCCGTTCGCCGGCACGTGGCGGCCGTGGAACCTGTCGTCGGGCGACCAGTACCGGCCGCCGGCCCCGCCGCAGCCCGGCACGCCCGAGTTCGCCGCCGCCGTCGAGCAGGTCCTCGACGTGGGCACCAACGTCTCGGACCGCGAGCTGCGCATCGTGCGCTACTGGGACCTGGGTCCGGGCAGCTCGACCCCGCCCGGCTACTGGGCGAGCGACGTGGCGGCCGACGCGCTGCGCACCACCACCGTGGCCGACCAGGCCGCCGCGCTCGCACTGACGACCACCGCCGCGCTCGACGCCGGCATCGCGACCTGGGACGCCAAGTACAGCTACCAGCTGGTCCGGCCCGTGTCCGCCATCCGCAAGGGCCCTGGGCCCCAGTGGCTGCCGTCGCTCGCGACGCCGCCGTTCCCGGCCTACACGTCGGGCCACGCCGCCTTCGGCACGGCGTCGGTGGTCGTGCTGTCGGCCCTGCTCCCGGCCCGGGCCGAGGAGTTCTACGACGCCGCTGCCGAGGCGGGCGACAGCCGGGTCACCGGCGGCATCCACTACTGGTTCGACGACGTCGAGGGCACCCGGCTCGGGACGAAGGTGGGCGCCGCGGCGCTCGCCCGCGCCGGCCTGACGGCCGACCCCGGCCTGACACCCGTCGAGGACCGGCTGCGGTTCACCTCGGCCGACGTGCGGGGACGTCGGCGGTGAGGGCGCGGACCGCCCTCGTGGCCGGGGCCGTCGTGGTGGCCCTGGCCGTGGCCGGGTGCGCCGGGGAGGAGCAGACCGCGCCGCGCCCCACCACTACGACGGTGAAGAACGCCGACCGCACCGGCGGGGCCGGCGTGGTGCCGGAGCCGGTGCCCGACACCACCGTGCCCGACGGCGCCGTCGAGCTCGACGGGCTGCGGTTCACCGACGTCACCGCGGCGGCCGGCCTGGACCGGGACCGGTCGACGCGCGACCTGTTCGGCGAGGACGGCATGACCGGCGGCGTCTCGGTGGTCGACGTCGACGTCGACGGCCGGCCCGACCTGTTCCTGAACCGATCCGGCGACGTCAACTCGCTCTACCGCAACAACGGCGACGGCACCTTCACCGACATCGCCGGGTCGGCCGGGCTGCAGGGCCCCAACCCGCAGTTCGGCTCGGGCCCCGCCGAGTTCTTCGACGCCAACGGCGACGGCGCGGTGGACGTCTACCTGGCGGCCGTGGGCGCCGAGTCCGACCGCCTGTACGTGAACGACGGCACGGGCCGGTTCACCGACCGGACGAAGGCCTCCGGCGTGTTCCAGCCGCCCCCGACCCGGCTGCGCAACGGCGACCAGGTGCACGGGGTGACCTCGGGCGACGTCGACGGCGACGGCGACCTGGACCTGGTGGTGGTCCAGTGGGACACGGCGGTGACCGAGGCCGCCGCCAACGCCGGGGCACAGCGCGAGGCCTCCTCGGGCGACGGCCGGCTCGACCGGTTCGGCGACGTCTGCGGCGCCACCGCCGAGGTGCGCGCGCAGGGCATCGACCGGGTGCCGCTCAACGTGCCCAACCGCAGCCGGCTCTGGCTCAACGACGGCACCGGGCGGTTCACCGACGGGACGGAGGCCTCGGGGGTGCCGTTCGACCAGGTCCTGGGCTTCACCCCCGTGCTCGCCGACGTGGACGACGACGGCCGCCAGGACCTGGCCGTCACCGGCGACGCCTGCACCAGTCGGCTCTTCCGCAACGACGGGAACCGCTTCGTGGACGTCACCGCGGCGGCCGGGGTCGGCACCGACGAGAACGGGATGGGCTCGGTGGTCCGCGACGTCGACGGCGACGGCCGGCCCGACTGGTTCGTCACGTCGATCTCGTACCCGACCGAGGGCAAGGTGTGCCCGGTCGTCTCGAGCATCACCGGCTGCTCGGGCAACCGGCTCTACCACAACAACGGCGACGGCACGTTCAGCGACCACACGGACCGGCTCGGACTGCGGCACGGCTGGTGGGGCTGGGGGGCCGCGGTGGAGGACTTCACCAACACCGGCCAGGTCGCGGTCGCCCAGGCCAACGGGTTCGCCGAGCAGAGCGCCCGCCAGCCGGCCACGTCCGGCAACTGGGTCCGGGAGTACTTCCGGTGGTTCCTCCGGGACCCGATGCGGTTCTGGGTGCGCGACAGCCGCTCGGACCGCCTGCGGTTCGTGGACGTCGCACCGCAGGTGGGCCTGACCGACACGGCCACCACGACCGGCATGGCGCCGGTGGACTACGACGGTGACGGCGACCTGGACCTGGTCGTGGTCCGCAGCGAGGGCGCGCCGGCGCTCTACCGGAACGACTCGCCGGCGCGGAGGTGGCTCACCGTCCGTCTCTCCGACCCCCGCACGCCCGGCAACCGGGCCGGGGTGGGGGCCGTCGTGACGGTGGACCCCGACGGCGGGCCCGCCCGGCGGACCGTCGCCCAGGTGCAGACCGGCGGCTCCTACGAGTCGCAGAAGCTCCCCGAGGTCCACGCCGGCCTGGGCGCCGCACCCTCGGCGACGGTCACCGTCCGCTGGCCGGGGCAGCCGGACCCCCAGGTGGTGAAGAGGGTCACGGCCGACCAGGTCGTGACCGTCGAGCGCGCCGGCTGATCCCGCCGTAGCCTGCACGCATGGGTGTTGACGTCCACGTCCACGACGACCGGGTCACGGTCGACCTCTCCGGGATGGACCAGGTCTGGGCACTGGCCCGCCACTACGACATCCCGACCGCGCACATCACCTCGGCCCGCGTCGTCCCGCTGGCCGAGGCCCGCGAGGACCTGGGCTGGCGCATGGGCGGTGCGTACTGGCCAGGGACGGTCGCGACCGGCCACTTCACGGTGCCCGGCCGCAAGGGCGCCCGGCAGTTCTGGTGCGTGTACCGCGACGCGGACGTGCTGGTGGTCGACACCGACCTGGAGCGACCGTGCCGGCTCGTGCTCCAGCATCCGGACCGGGACTTCCTGGCCTGGATCATCGGCGAGCGCGCCGGGGGCCAGATGGTCGGCGAGGCCGGCGGACCCACCGGCGAGTAGCCGCCCGGTCAGTTCGGCGTCGCGGCGCCGGTCGGCTTGACTGGCACCATGCGCTGGAGGGACCTCCGCACCTGGAACCCGCTCGTCGTGCTGGCCGGGGCGCAGGCGCTGCTCGTCCTCGACGCGTCGACGGCCGGCATCACCCTGGGTCCGATCGCAGCCAGTCTGGGCGCGGACGCCGGCGCCGTGCGGGGCGTGTTCACGCTCTCGGCGCTGCTCGTCGGCGTGACGCTGCTCACGGCCGGGAAGCTGGGCGACGTGCTGGGCCGGCGACGCGCCCTGCTGCTGGGTCTTGGGTTCCGGGTCGTCGGGTCGACGATGGCGGCCGCCGCGCCGACCGTGCTGGTGTTCGCCGTCGGCGAGGCGGTCCTCGAGGGGGTGGGGGCGGCGCTGGTCATCACGTCGACCGCCGCGCTGATTGCGTCGACATACCGCGGGACGCGGCGGGTCCGCGCCTACTCGGTGGTGGGCGGCGCGTGTGCCGCCGTCACGGCCCTCGGGCCGGTGCTCGGCGGCCTGGTCGTGCAGTGGTGGAGCTGGCGCGCGGTGTACGGGGCGGAGGCCGCGCTGGCCGTCCTGCTCCTGGCGGCCGCGCCCCGTGCGTTGCGGCACGAGAGGCCGAGTGTCCGCGCCCGCCCCCGTCTGGACTGGGCCGGCGCCGCCCTCAGCTCGCTCGGGCTCGTGCTCGTGGTGCTCGGTCTCCAGCAGATGGAGCGGCTCGGCTGGTGGCGGCCACGGGTCGGGGCGCCCTCGTGGTTCGGGTTCTCGCCGGCTCCCTTGCTGGTCGGGGCCGGTGCCGCCGTCCTCGTCGCGTTCGTGCGCGGGGAGCGACGTGCGCAGCGCGACGGCCGGCCCACGCTCTTCGACCTGGCGCTGCTGTCGGTGCGCGGAATGGTCCCGACGCTCCTCGTGGGCGGCGTGGCGCAGATGGCCGCCATCGGCCTGTACTTCTCCTACCCGCTCCTGCTGCTGGTCGTCCTGGAGCTCCCGCCCGCCGTCGTCGGGCTCGTCGTGGCGCCCTCGGCCGTGACGTCGTTCGCCGCAGCGCTCGCGTGGCCGCGCCTCGCCCGGCGATGGTCGCCTGCGGCCGTGGCCCGGCTCTCCGGCTGCTGCCTCGTGGCGGCCGGGCTCGCCCTGTGGGTCCGGGTGGGTCCGGGCGGCTGGGAGGTGCCCACGGCGGTGTCGGCTGCGTGCTTGGGTCTGGCTGTCGGGCTGCTCGGCGCCCAGCTGCCGGCGGCCGCACAGGGGCTGGTCGACGATGAGCACCGAAGTGAGACCGCGGGCCTGCTGGGCACGGCCCAGAACCTCGGGGCGGCGTTCGGCTTCGCCGCGGTCGGCTCGGTCGTGCTGCTCTCCATGTCCTACGGGGTCGAACAGCTGCTGCGCACCGAGGCCGCCGTCGGCGCAGCGACCACGCGGGTCGCCGAGCTCGAGATCGACCGCGGACTGCCGTTCGTGTCGGTGGACCGGCTCCGTGCCGAGGCCGTGGAGCGCGAGGTGGCGGCCGACGACGTCGAGGGCGTGGTCCGGGCCTACGAGCGGGCACAGCGGCACGGGCTGGAGTCGGGCGCGCTGCTCGTCGCCGGCCTGGGCGTCGTGATCGTGCTGCTGGCCCGGTGGATGCCGGGCGGCCGCCGGTCCCCGTGAGCGGCCTACGCTCCGGCCATGGACGCCGCTGCCCCGAAGATCGCCGTGCTGCCCGACGGGGTGCGCACGTGGCTCGGTGAGGCCGTCCGCTCCGGCGGTGGGCAGGTCGTGCCCGTGTCGGCGGCCGAGGCGCTCGTGTGGGCGTCGCCCGACTCGGCCGACGGACTGGCCGACGTGCTCGCCGACCACGGCGACCACCTGCGGTGGGTCCAGCTCCCGTGGGCCGGCATCGAGCCCTTCGTCCCGGTGCTCGACGACGCCCGGCTGTGGACCTGCGGCAAAGGGGTCTACGCGGAGCCGGTGGCCGAGCTGGCGCTGTCGCTCACGCTCGCCGGCCTGCGCGGCGTCGGAACCTACGCGCGTTCGCGGTCGTGGCGGGAGCACGGTGCCGTGGGCACCAACCTGCAGGGCGCCCGGGTCGTGGTGGTGGGCGGGGGCGCCATCACCGGGTCGTTCGCCCGGATGGTCGCCCCGTTCGAGGTCGAGCTGGTCGTCGTGCGCCGGTCCGTCGATCCGTTCCCGGGTGCGCTGCGCACCGTGCCGCTCGACGCGCTCGACGACGAGCTGCCCGAGGCTGCCGTGGCGCTGGTGGCCGCCGCGCTGACGCCCGAGACCGAGGGGCTGTTCGACGCCCGTCGGCTGGCGCTGATGGCCGACGACGCCTGGCTGGTCAACGTGGCACGGGGCCGGCACGTCGTGACCGACGACCTGGTCGCGGCGCTCCGGGCCGGCGACCTGGGCGGGGCCGCGCTCGACGTCACCGACCCCGAGCCGCTGCCCGACGGGCACCCGCTGTGGACGCTGCCGAACTGCATCGTCACGCCGCACGTGGGCAACACGCCCGAGATGGCGGTCCCGCTGCTGGCGGCCCGCGTCACCGAGAACGTGCGCCGGTGGGCGGCGGGGGAGACCCTGCTCGGCCCCGTCGACGTCGCCGCCGGGTACTGAGGAGTGCCCGCATGACGGAGCCGCGTGACAGGGCCGACCGCGACGACGGGCTGGAGTCCGAGGTCCGCAGGATCGTCGACGACCTGTCGCTGGACGAGCGGCTGCACCTGATGTCGGGCGACGGGAAGTGGCTGCGCGGCAACCTCGAGATGGCGGAGCGCTACAACGCCGAGCCGCTCGTGGCGGGCGAGCTGCCGCGCCACGGGCTGCCGGGGATCCGCTTCACCGACGGTCCGCGGGGCGTGGTGATGGGCGCGGCGACGGCGTTCCCGGCGGCCATGGCTCGGGCCGCGACGTTCGACCCGACGCTCGAGGAGCGGGTCGGCGACGCCATCGGGGTGGAGGGCCGTGCCCTCGGGGCCAACCTGTTCGCCGGCGTCTGCATCAACCTGGTGCGGCATCCGGCATGGGGCCGGGCCCAGGAGACCTACGGGGAGGACAGCCACCTGCTCGGGGCGATGGGGGTGGCCCTCACCCGGGGCGTCCGGCCGCACCTGCTGGTGTGCGTCAAGCACTTCGCGGTCAACCGCATGGAGAACTCCCGGATGTGGGTCGACGTGCGCGTCGACGAGCGCGACCTCCACGACCTCTACCTGCCGCACTTCAGGGCCGTCGTGGACGAGGGCGCCGAGTCGGTGATGAGCGCCTACAACACGCTCAACGGCGAGCGGTGCGGGCAGCACCACCACCTGCTGACCCAGGTCCTGAAGGAGCAGTGGGGCTTCGACGGGTTCGTCATGTCGGACTTCACCTTCGGCATCACGAGCGCGGCGAAGGCCGCCAACGGCGGCCTCGACATGGAGATGCCCTTCCGCATGCACTTCGGGCGGCTGCGGCGCCTGGTCCGGTCCGGCGCGGTCCCCGGGTCGCGGGTGGCGGACGCAGCGGCGCGGGTCGTGCGGGCGCAGCTCCGACTCCGTGGTCGTGGCGAGCCGGCGCGCTACACGCCGGAGGCCGTGGCGTGCCCCGGGCACCGGGCCCTGTCGCGCGAGGCGGCGGCGCGCGGCATGGTGCTGCTCCGCAACGAGCCGGTCGCCGGGGCCCCGGTCCTGCCGCTCGACCTGGCCACCATCCGTTCGGTCGCCGTGGTGGGCAGGCTGGCGTCGCTCCCCAACATCGGCGACCTGGGGTCGAGCCAGGTGCACCCGCCCGAGGTCGTGACCCTGCTCGACGGACTGCAGGCCGCCGGGACGGCGCACGGGTTCGAGGTGACCTACGACGACGGCACCGACCCGGCCGCCGCCGCGGCCGTCGCCGGGGCGGCCGACGTCGCCGTGGTGGTGGTGGGCTCCACCTTCCGCGACGAGGGCGAGTACCTCCTGAAGGCCGGCGGCGACCGCACCTCGCTGCGGCTCCGGACCGCGGACGAGGACCTGGTGCAGCGCGTCGCCCGTGCGCAGCCCCGGACCGTCGCCGTGCTCATGGGCGGGTCGTCGTTCGTCACCGACCGCTGGCACCACCTGGTCCCGGGGCTGCTCATGGCGTGGTACCCGGGCATGGAGGGGGGCCACGCGCTCGCCGACGTGCTGCGGGGCGCGGTCGAGCCCCAGGGCCGCCTGCCGCTGACCTGGCCGGCCTCGGGCAACGACCTGCCGCCGTTCCGGCGGTTCGCCCGGCGGATCACCTATGGCCCCCTCTTCGGCTACCGGATGCGGGAGGCCACGGGCCAGCGGCCGTCGTTCCCGTTCGGGTTCGGCCTGGGGTACGCCCCGGTCGTCTGGGGTGCGCCCGTGCTGGCGGAGGTGGGCGACCGGCCCGGCGACGACGGCCGGGTGGAGGTCCGCGTCCGGGTGGAGCTGACGGCCCCCGCCGGCCGGGACGCGGTCGAGGTGGTCCAGGTCTACGTGCCCGAGGTGCTCGGGACGCACCCGGCGCCCCTCCGGACGCTGCGGGGGTTCGCCCGGGCGGAGGTGCCGGCCGGGACCACCGTCCCGGTCGAGGTGGCGCTGACCGTGCCGCCCGGGGCGGCCGAGGTGCTCGTGGGCCCGTCGTCGGACCCCGACGCGCTGGTCGTCGTGCCGCTCAGCTGAGCCCGCGCAGCGCGTCGACCTGGTCGGAGGTCGCCACGGTCCCGCCGTCGAGCAGCGCCCGGTTGGCGGGGCGGTCCTCGGGGACGTAGCGGTAGTTGGCCATGACCTCCCAGGAGCGGCGGTCGCCGCGGACCGACGGGTCGGCGTGGCGGTGGACGCCCACCAGGCGCGCGCCGTTGCCCAGGTGGAACCCGGCGACGGCGTCGACCGGGCGACCGTCCTCGAGCGTCGTGAGGTAGGTCGCCGCCGCACGGAGCAGGTCCGGGTGGTCGGCGTCGAGCTCGTCCGCCCAGGCCGTCCCGGCCCAGCGGCGGAGGCCCGGGACGGGGGAGAGGGTCACGAAGGTGCGGAGCCCCGGCAGCTCGGCGCCGAGCAGCCCGACGGCGCCGGCGAGGAGCCGCCGGCCCCCGTCCATGCCCCGCGCCCCGGGCTCGACGTTCCAGATCGAGTAGAAGACCGCGGTGGTGGCGGCAGCCGGGTCGCCCGCGGGCGCTGCCGGGTCGAGGAGGTCCGTGATGCGGGTCGGGACGTCCCCGCACAGCGCCACGAAGACGACGTTGAGCGGCCGGCCCGGCAGCAGCGGGTGCTCGAGGACGAAGCAGCGACGGTCCTGGTCGAACCGGTCGTCCA
>CAIYXG010000240.1 GCA_903930035.1 uncultured Actinomycetes bacterium
CGTCGACTCGTCGTGGGTGGACAGCAGCGGCCCCCAGAACCGGTCGTCCCACACCAGGTCGGCGTCGAGCACCTCGCCGGTGGCGGCGTCGATGCGGTAGGTGCCGACGGCGCCCGGCTGCAGCGAGATGCAGACCAGGCCCTCGTGGTCGAGTCCGACGGTCTCGTCGGTGCCGTGGACCGCGTCGCCCTCGTGCATGGTCATCATGAGGTCGAACAGCGGCGCGTGCTCCAGGTGCACGCGCACCACGCCGTCGGTGTCGTCGACGTCGACCGACAGGTGGCCGCTCGGGTACGGCAGCTGGACCTCGGTGACCGGCACGGTGCCACCGGGCGGGGTGGCCCGCAGGTCGGCCTTGGCGACGATCCAGAGGTTGGTGACGTCCTGGTTGGGCACGGTCCGCCGGCCCGTCCGCATCTCCTCGGGGTCGACCTTGAACGGCAGGTCGCTGACCACCAGGTAGTCACGGGTCGCCTTGCAGTCGTGGATCGAGTCGAACGGGACCTCGGTGCTGACGTGCCACCGCTCGACCGGACCGTTCAGCGCCCAGCGGCCCACGCTGAGCCGCCGCGCCGGCACGCTGGAGTAGTTGACGAAGTAGAGCGCGTGCTCCTCGAACGCCGGGGCCGGGTGGGCGGCCACCATCGTCATGGGCTCGAGCAGGCCCGGCGAGGACAGGATCCACTCGGCGTTGGAGCCCACCGGCGTGACGGCGTCCATGGTGACGGGGTCGACCTCCACCGGGCGGCCGGCGTCGTAGCCCAGGAAGAGCCGGCCGTCGATGGCGGCGACGTTGGTGTTGGCCAGGTTGGAGACGCCGAACGGCGACACCTCGGCGAACGCCATCTTCCGGAAGAGCCTCGGGAACCGGCGCGACAGCCGCTCGGTCCGGGTGCGGACCCGCCGTGCCCGCACGGCCACCCGGCCGTCGGGCCCGGCGGTGCACGAGATGCGGTGGAGCAGGCCCCACTCGCCGAACCAGTGGCCACCGGGCTCACGCTTGTCGGGCCCGACGACGAACACGTCGCCGTGGGCGTCGGCCGGCCAGTGGCCCTCGACGACCTCGAGGCGCCAGTCGCCCTCGCCGTGCCCCCGGAAGAGGTTCCGCGTCAGCGTCGCCATGTCCTCCCCTGTCTCCCCTGACGACCTGGTCCCCTGACGACCCGGTCGCACCGGTTCCCCAACCGGCGCGGGCCCACCCTAGCCCAGCCCCCTAAACGGTGTTCATCACTTGCCGGGCACCTGGGCGATGGGTGCCAGGCCGAGCGCCGCGTCGGCCATCAGCCCACCCTGGCGGTGCTGGAACGCCGAGGCCACGCACACGAGCCACACCTCGTCGTCGACCGCCCACGGGAGGGGGGTGCCGAGCCGCTCCTTGGTCCAGGCCGCCAGCTCGGACGCCAGCCGGGCGCGGGCCTCGGGGCTGAGGTCACGGACCCGCAGCAGGAACGACCGCACCAGGGAGAAGTCCTCCTCGTCGAGGCGACCGACGTCGAGCTGCGCGACGAACTGCTCGTAGCCGGGGGGCGGGACGAAGGCGATCGGGACCTGGGTGGCGGTGCGGCTCCGGTCCCGGATGACGACCGTGCCGGCGGCCAGGTCGCCCGTCCGCTGCGCGGCCGGCGAGAGCATCGCGCTGGCGATGGCCAGGGACCCGAGGGACGCGTAGAGGTCGACCAGCGCCACGAGGCCGCGCACGACGGCCTGCCGCGGCGCCTCGGGCGCACCGTCGCTGCCGACCACGCGCAGCCCGAAGAGCGCCTTGCCGGGGCTGCGGCCCCGCCACAGGACCTCGGTGCCGACCGGGAGCACCACGAGCACCACGACGACCGTCATCACGCCCAGGAACGCGCCGCCGGACGGGTAGAG
>CAIYXG010000241.1 GCA_903930035.1 uncultured Actinomycetes bacterium
CGCCTACTTCGAGTGCCTCCACGAGCTGAAGCTCATCGTGGACCTCATGTACGAGCAGGGCATCGCCGGCATGCGCTACTCCGTGTCGACCACCGCCGAGTACGGCGACCTGTCGCGCGGCCCCCGCATCATCGACGAGCGCACCAAGGACGAGATGCGCAAGATCCTGGGCGAGATCACCTCCGGCCAGTTCGCCGAGGAGTTCGTCGGCGAGGTCAAGTCCGGCGGCGCCAACTTCGACGCCCTCCGCAAGCAGGGCAAGGAGCACCCGGTCGAGGTCGTGGGCGCCAAGCTCCGCGACATGATGCCGTGGATCTCCGCCGGCCGTGCCAAGGTCGAGGACATCTCCGGCGGCGACTGAGCCGTCCACCGGTTCTGCGGCAACGGCCCGGGCCATGCGCCCGGGCCGTTGCGCGTCCTGGCGACCTACGCTGCCGGGATGCACGTGGTGGCACCTGCCTCGTCGGCCAACCTCGGTCCTGGGTTCGACTCGCTCGGACTGGCGCTCGACCTGCCGTTCGAGCTGGTCGTCGGTGGCCCGGCCTCCGAGGGGTTCCTGGCCGCCGAGCCCACCCATCCCGCCGCCATCGCGTTCGTGGAGGCCGGTGGCGACCCCGACGCGCCGCTCTGGTGGCGCAGTCCCGTCCCTCCCGGCCGGGGGCTCGGGTTCTCCGGCGCGGCCCGCGTGGCCGGCGCGTGCGCGGCGGGGGAGTCCCCGCACGCGGCGTTCCGGACCGCCGCCCGGCTCGAGCGCCACCCGGACAACGCGGCGGCGTCGGCCTTCGGCGGGTTCGTGGTGGCGGCGGGCGACGAGGTGGTCGCGCTGGCGGTGCCGGAGAGCCTGACGGTCGCGGTGTGGTGGCCCTCGACCTCGACCTCCACCGACGCCTCCCGCCGGCAGCTGCCCCAGGAGGTCCCCTTCGGCGACGCCGTGTTCTCCACGGGCCGGGCGGCCCTGTGGGTCGCCGCGCTGGCGTCGGGCGACCTGTCGGTCCTGCGGACCGCGACCGAGGACCGGCTGCACCAGCCGACCCGGGTACGGCGGGGGACGGGCACCGCCGAGGTGCTCGCCGCGTGGCGCGACGACCCGCGTGCGCTGGGCGCGTGGCTGTCGGGGTCGGGCCCCACGGTCGCTGCCCTCGCGGCCTCGGCCGCCGACGCCGAGGGGCTGGCCGAGCTGGCCCCGGCGGTGGGCCGGGGCTCGGCAGAGGCCGACGCCGGCCGCGCCCGGACCCTCGGCGTGGCCCGCCGGGGCGTGCACGTGGTCGACGCCTAAATCTGACCTTGCAGGTCAGGAATTGCGCGCCTACATTGCCCCGGTCCGTCAGACCCCTCCCGCTGTGAACTCAGACGGGGACCACGAGGAGCAGACATGAGCGAGAACTGGGGCTTCGAGACCCGGCAGATCCACTCCGGCCAGGAGCCGGACCCGACCACCGGTGCCCGCGCAGTGCCGATCTACCAGACCACGGCGTACCAGTTCCGTGACACCGAGCACGCGGCCAACCTGTTCGCGCTCGCCGAGATCGGCAACATCTACACCCGCATCATGAACCCGACCCAGGGCGTGGTCGAGGCCCGGGTGTCGGCCCTCGAGGGCGGCACCGCCACCGCGGTCGGCCTGCCCGGGGCCCTGGCGCTGTCCTCGGGCCAGGCGGCCGAGACCTTCGCCATCATGAACCTGGCCGAGGCCGGCAGCCACGTCGTCGCCTCGGCGGCCCTCTACGGCGGCACCTACAACCTCTTCCACTACACGCTGCCCAAGTACGGCATCGACGTCTCGTTCGTGGAGAACCCGGACGACCTCGACGAGTGGGCCTCCAAGGTCCAGCCCAACACGAAGGCCTTCTACGGCGAGTCGATCGGCAACCCCCGCAACGACGTGCTCGACATCGAGGCCGTCGCCGGCGTGGCCCACGCCCACGGCGTGCCGCTGATCGTCGACAACACCGTCGCCAGCCCCTACCTGATCAACCCGCTGGCCCACGGCGCCGACATCGTCGTGCACTCGGCCACCAAGTTCCTGGGCGGCCACGGCACCTCGATCGCCGGCGTGATCGTGGACGGCGGCTCGTTCGACTTCTCGCAGAACGACAAGTTCCCGATGTTCACCGAGCCCGACCCCAGCTACCACGGCCTGGCCTACTGGCCCGCCCTGGGCGCCGGCTCCTACATCATCAAGGCCCGCGTGCAGCTCCTGCGCGACATCGGCGCCTCGATCTCGCCGTTCAACGCGTTCCTGCTCCTGCAGGGCATCGAGACGCTGTCGATCCGCATGGAGCGCCACGTCGAGAACGCCCAGAAGGTGGCCGAGTTCCTCGAGGCCCACGACCAGGTCGAGTCCGTGCAGTACGCGGGCCTGCCGTCCAGCCCGTGGCACGCCGCGGCCCAGAAGTACGCCCCGAAGGGTGCCAGCTCCGTCCCGGCGTTCGTCATCAAGGGCGGCCTCGAGGCGGGCAGGAAGTTCGTCGAGGCCCTGGAGCTGCACAGCCACCTGGCCAACATCGGCGACGTCCGCTCGCTGGTGGTGCACCCGGCGTCGACGACCCACAGCCAGCTGACCCCCGAGGAGCAGGCCACCACGGGCGTCGTCCCGGGCCTCATCCGCCTCTCGGTGGGCATCGAGTCGGTCGACGACATCCTCGCCGACCTCGAGAAGGGCTTCGCCGCCGCCAAGTGACGGCCCGGCGCCCGCAGGCCTGAACTGGCCCGTCGCACCTACTGGGGGGTCGGTGCGGCGGGCCCGTTCGCGTCGTAGGTCAGTCCAGGACCAGGTCCGGGGTGCCGTCGACCACGGTGAGCGTGCCCGGCATGCCGATGAGCTCGAACAGCGTGCCCATGGACGACGGGGCGGTGAGCGTCATGGTCATCCCCCGGTACTCGCCGGCGGTGACCGTCAGGTCGACCACGTGCACCGCCGGGTCGAACTGGTCGTCGACGTTGAAGATGATGACGTCGTAGGTGCCGTCGGGGAGCGGGGAGCCGTCGAGGGGCTGGTCCTCTGGGTCGGTCATCGTGGGAGACCCTACGGCAGCCAGGGCGCACGGCCCCGGACGCGGCACCGCCCGCCCGGGCCACCCTCCGAGGGGAGGGGGTCGGGCGGGCGGCGCAGGGAGGACCGGGTCAGGACCTGCCGGCCAGCTCGTCCTGCTGCGCCTTCGGCAGCTGGGAGGGGACGATGTCCTGGGCCGAGAAGGAGACGTCCTTCGGGTAGGCCTCGATGCCCATCTCCGGGTAGTCCAGGCCCGCCAGCTCGTCCTCGACCGAGGAGCGGATGCCGCCCTTGGTCACGGCGTTCTGGATCTTGAAGAAGGCGAAGGCGATGCCCAGCATGACGGTCCAGATGACCAGCAGGCCGAGCGACTGGGCGCCCAGCTGGCGCAGGCCGAGCGCCACGTCGCCGCCCAGGATGCCCGTCACGCCCTTGTCGGCGGTGACTGCCGTGTCGGTCAGGTTCCAGCCGACGCCGTACTGGCCGTTGGCGAAGATGCCGACCGCCAGGACGCCGAAGGAGCCGTTGATGCCGTGCACGGCGAAGGCGCCCACCGGGTCGTCGATGCCGCGCCGCTCTATGAAGAACACGGCCTCGACCACCAGCACGCCGGCGATCGAGCCGATCACGGCCGCCGCCCACGGGTCGACGAAGGCGCAGGGGGCGGTGATGGCCACCAGGCCGGCCAGCATGCCGTTCGCCATCATGGCGGGGTCGGGCTTCCCGATCCGCTTCATGCAGTAGACGATGCAGGCGATCAGGCCGAAGGCGCCCGCGATGCCGGTGTTGACCGCCACCACGGCGAACCGGACGTCGGTGGCCGAGAAGGTCGAGGCGGCGTTGAAGCCGAACCAGCCGAACAGCAGGATGAACGCACCGAGGAACGCCATCGGGATGTTGTGGCCGGGCTGCGCACGGGC
>CAIYXG010000242.1 GCA_903930035.1 uncultured Actinomycetes bacterium
AGCGCCTCCCCCGCAAGTTCAAGATCAACTTCTCCGGCTGCGTCACCGACTGCGGCCAGGCGATGTTCAACGACGTCGGCGTCATCGCCGTGACGCGCACCAACGGGTCGGGCGAGGTGGAGGCCGGGTTCCGGGTGTTCGTCGCCGGCGGCCTCGGCGCCAACCCCCACGCAGCACTGGCCCTCGAGGACTTCACGACCCGCGAGGAGCTCCTGCCGACCATCGAGGCCTGTGTCCGGGTGTTCGAGCAGACCGGCAACCGCGACAACAAGCTGCGCGCCCGCATGAAGTGGGTCGTGGACGAGCTGGGGTTCGAGGAGGTCCAGCGCCGGGTCCTCAACTCCCGCAAGTTCCTGCTGGCGTCGTCCTCGTGGCCCGGCGGCATCCCGCCCGAGGTCCTCGCGGCGGGCGACGCCCCTGCCGGCGCCGGCACCGGCCCGGTGACCGCGATGGGCCAGGGCGTCCCGGTGTCGCTCACCGGCACCTCGGGCTACGACCGCTGGGTCGAGGCCAACGTGGTCCGAGGCCGCGCCAACGGCACCGTCTCGGCGCTGGCATGGTCGCGCCTCGGCGACGTCACCTCGGACCAGTTCCGAGGGCTGGCCGCACTGGCCCGCGACCTGCAGCTCGAGGTGCGCATCACCAACCGCCAGAACTTCGTGCTGCGCGGCCTCACCGAGGAGCAGCTCCGTGAGGTCCACACCCGGCTGGACGTCCTGGGGATGGCCCAGCCCGGCGCCGAGCTCGTGCGCGACGTCGTGGCCTGTCCCGGCGCCGACACCTGCAACCTGGCCGTCACGCAGTCCCGCGGGCTGGCCGCGGCGATCGGCGACGCCCTCGAGGACGCCGGGCTCGCCGAGGTCGACGGCGTCCGGATCAACATCTCGGGCTGCACCAACTCCTGCGGGCAGCACCACATCGCCGACATCGGCTTCTTCGGCGCCGAGCGCCGGGCCCACGGCCGGTCGGCCCCCGGCTACCAGATGCTGCTCGGCGGCCACGTCGGCGAGGAGCAGATCCAGTTCGGCCAGAAGGCGCTGCGGCTCCCCGCCAAGAACGTGCCCGCCGCGGTCGTGGCGGTCGTGGAGCAGTACTCGACCGAGCGCAGCTTCGGCGAGGACTTCAACTCCTGGCTCGTCCGGGCCGGCGGCGCCGGCGCCCTGGGCACCGCCCTCGCCGAGCTCGACCGCTTCCCGACGTTCGAGGAGGGGGCCGACTACTACGTGGACTTCGACGAGACCGGCCCCTACGAGGCCAACGTCGGCGACTCGGAGTGCGCGGTCTGATGTCGCTCACCGTCGCCCCCGAGGGCGGGTTCGCCGAACCGCCGCCCGGCCCGTTCCCCGTGCCCCGGCTGACCGACGGCGAGCTCGCCGAGCTGGGCGCCGGGTTCGAGACCGCGGAGGCCGGCGAGATCATCGCCTGGGCGGCCGCCACCTTCGGCCCGCACCTGGCGCTCGCCGCGTCCATGACCGACGCCGTGCTCATCGACCTGGCGGTCGCCGCCGCGCCCGCCGTGGAGGTCGTGTTCATCGACACCGGCTACCACTTCCCCGAGACGCTCGAGACGGTCGAGGCCGTCCGCCGCCACTACGGGCTCAACCTGCGGATCATGACCGTCGCCCCGCACGACGAGGCCCTCTGGCAGGCCGACCCCGAGAACTGCTGCTCGGCGGTCAAGGTCGGCCAGCTCGACCGGGCGCTGGCCGGCAAGGCCGCGTGGATGTCAGGCCTCCGGCGCGACGAGGCCCCCACCCGGGCGAACGCCCCGATCCTGGCCCGCGACCTGCGGGGCCTGGTCAAGGTGAACCCGCTCGCCAACTGGACCGCCGAGCAGGTCGACACCTACATCGCGGAGCACGACGTGATCGTGAACCCGCTGGTCGCCCGGGGCTACCCGTCCATCGGCTGCATGCCGTGCACCCAGCCGGTGGCCGAGGGCGAGGACCCCCGCTCCGGCCGCTGGGCCGGCAGGGGCAAGACGGAGTGCGGACTGCACCTGTCCTGAGCGGCCACCGGCCCTGAGCGGCCACCGGCCGGACCGGGCCGAGGCCGTCAGTCGAGGTCCCGGACCACGGTGTCGGGCAGGCCCTTCCCGCCGTCGGCGTCCCGCACGTGGTCGTTGTCGAACCAGTCGGGACCCGGCCACATCCAGCCGTCCGACACCTCGAACTCGTGGGGGAACCGGGCGAACCCGTCCGGGTGGTGGTAGTCGCGGTAGCCGTCGCCCGAGCGCACCCGGCCCGGCATGTCGAACGACGCCCCCGAGTGCCGGCCCTTCTTGGAGAACGGCCCGAACTTCGGGGTGTCGGAGCCCGGGACCACCGACACCCAGTAGTCGCCGACCTCGACCTCCTTGATCTCCTGCACGGCCCACATGCCGTAGAAGAGCTCCATGAGGTTGCGGGACGCCTCGTTGTCCTTGTGGGCGTACCCGTAGACCCAGCGCAGGTCCGGGAAGAAGCGGTCGAACGCCGCGCCCATCTCGAACGCCATCGTGATGCCCACGTGGTGGCGGCGGAAGTCCTTGTGCACCCAGAGGTCGAACAGGAACGCCTCGTCCTTGGCCAGGTGGATGGGCAGCAGGCCACGGCTCCCGTCCCCGGCCTCCGGGGTGCGCGTGATCAGCCACATCTTGCCGATGGCCCGGTCGGTCGGCCGGTGGACGGCCAGGATCACCATGGCGCCGCGTGCGAACGGGCCCTTCATCAGCTCCAGCCGCTCCGGCGTCTCGAGCTGGGCCAGGTGGCGGTCGGTCGGGTCGAAGCAGACCTTGAAGTAGAAGTCCTCTCCGGCGTCCGGCTTCTCGTCCGCAATGAGCGGGACGGGCCGGACGTAGATGATGCACTCCGTCACGCGGGGCGTCAGCGACCCCGCCTTCCCCTTGACCTTGTCGACGAACGACACCCCGTACTCCTCCGACCTCGGACCAGCTGCGACGTCCCCCTGACGATAGGGCCGGGAACGTCGGGGCGCACCCTTGCGGGGCGCGACGGCCGGTCAGACCAGGTGGTCCACGAACTTCTCGAGCTGGCGCAGGTTGCGGCACTCGAACGTGCCGTCGCAGAAGTTGCCGTACTCGCTGACGATGGAGTCGCCCGTGTCCCAGTAGGCCTTGGGCTCGGGGTTCAGCCAGTAGACGTGGCGTGCCTTGTGGCGCATCCCCTTGATCACCCAGGACTGCGACGCGTGGTAGTTGTTCCGGGCGTCGCCCAGGATGATGACGGTGGTCCGCGGGCCGATGTCGGCGCCCCAGCGGTTCCAGAACGCCTCGAACGCGTGCCCGTAGTCGGAGTGGCCGTCCACCCAGATGACGTCGGCCTCGGTGTTCACACGGTGGATCGCCTCGACGATGTCCTCGGTGCCCTCGAAGTAGCTGGTCACCTCGTCGATGCCGTCGATGAACACGAACGAGCGCACCTTCGAGAACTGGCCGGAGATCGCGTACACCAGGTGGAGCGTGAACCGGGCGAACGCGGCGACCGAGCCGGAGATGTCGGCGATCACGAAGATCTCGGGCTTGGCGGGGCGCGGGTAGCGGAACTTCGGTTCGGCCGGGACGCCGCCGTAGCTGAGCGAGTGCCGCACGGTGTTGCGGAAGTCGAGCGGGCCCTTGCG
>CAIYXG010000243.1 GCA_903930035.1 uncultured Actinomycetes bacterium
CGAAGGCGTAGATGCCGTAGTCACCGTTGCGGTACGCGGTCAGGTACGAGCCCCGGTAGTTGTCCGAGCCGGTCCAGAAGAAGCCGTTGGACGTGTAGTTCTTGGCGGTCATGTTCTCGATGACCACCCCGTCGGCCCCGGCGACCCGGATGCCGTTCTCGAGCTTGAAACCGCCGTCGAGCACCACCTTGTTGCGGTCGGTGCCACGGATCACGAGGTTGTCGGTCTCGACGTCGACCGCCTCCTTGTAGGTGCCCGGGGCCACCAGGATCAGGTCGCCCGGCTTGGCCGCGGCGACCGCCTTGGTGATGGTGGGCTGGTCGTCGGGCACGTTGATGACGTTGCCGCCGCCGGCGTTGCCGTCGTCGGAGGACGACGAGCAGCTGGCGGCGACGAGCAGCGCCATGGTGGCGGCCGCTGCGGCGACGAGCCGTCCCGTGCGGGTGCGGGCAGAGATGGGCATGCGGTTCCCCCCTGTCGTGGCACCGAGACACCCCGTCCGGTGCAGGTACGCATCATGCCCCATGCGCCGCCGCGCCGCCGCAACCGCTGGCAGACTCGGGAGGTGCGTGACTGGCTGGTCGGGGGAGGGATCGTCGAGGGGCTCGTCGTCGCCGGCCGGCCGGCGGGGCCGCCCTCGATGCTGCTGGTCCACAACGAGCGCCGGGGCGGCCGGACCGACTGGTCGACGCCCGGGGGCGTGGTGGACGCCGGCGAGTCGCTGGTCGACGGCCTGACCCGGGAGGTCCGCGAGGAGACGGGGCTGGTGGTGCTCGAGTGGGACGGTCCGGCCTACACCGTCTCGGCCGAGGCGCCGGGGCTGGGCTGGCGGCTGCGGGTCGAGGTGCACCGGGCGGTGCGGGCCGAGGGCACGCTCGTCGTCGGGGAGGACCCGGACGGCATCGTCGTCGGTGCCGACTTCGTCGTGCACCACGAGTGCGGCGACCGGCTGGCCGGCGCGCCCCCCTGGGTGCGCGAGCCGCTCGTGGACTGGCTCGTCGCCGGGGGGTTCGAGGGGCCCGCCCCCGAGTACCGCTACCTGGTCGAGGGCCACGACGTCGCCGAGCTGGCCGTGCGCCGTGTCGGCTGAGCCGCCGCGCCGGCCGGGCGCGGCGGGGCGCACCGTCCTGCACGTGGACATGGACGCGTTCTTCGTGTCGTGCGAGCTGCTGCGGCGGCCGGAGCTGCGCGGCCTGCCGGTCGTGGTCGGCGGCTCGGGCGACCGGGGCGTGGTGGCCGCGGCGAGCTACGAGGCGCGGGCCTACGGCGTCCACTCGGCGCTGTCGTCGGCCGTGGCCCGGCGCCGGTGCCCCGACGCCGTGTTCGTCCACGGCGACCACGCCTACTACGCGCAGGTCTCGGCCCGGATCATGGAGCTGTTCCGCTCGTACACGCCGCTCGTGGAGCCGCTGTCGCTCGACGAGGCCTTCCTGGACGTGACGGGGGCGCGCCGGCTGCTGGGCGAGGGCGCGCAGATCGCCGCCGACCTCCGGGCCCGGGTGCTCGACGAGGTCGGGCTGACCTGCTCGGTCGGCGTGGCGCCGTCGAAGTTCCTGGCCAAGCTGGCGTCCGAGGAGGCCAAGCCCACGGCCACCCCGGCGGGACCGGTGTTCGGCCCCGGCGTGTTCGAGGTCCGGCCCGGCGAGGAGCTGGCGTTCCTGCACCCGCTCGACGTCGCCGCGCTGTGGGGCGTGGGGCCCAAGACGCTGGCCCGGCTGCGGAACCTGGGCGTGTCCACGGTGGGGGACCTCGCGGCGCTGCCGATCGAGCCGTTGGTGGCGGCGCTCGGCCGTGGCAACGGGGAGCACCTGTGGGCGCTCGCCCACGCCGTCGACGACCGTCCGGTGGTGCCCGACCACGCCGCCAAGTCGGTGAGCCACGAGGTCACGTTCCCCGAGGACCTGACCGACCCCGAGGCCCTGCACCGGGAGGTCCTGCGCCTGGCGGACTCCGTCGCCGCCCGGCTGCGCCGCGCGGGGCTCCGGAGCCGGACCGTGTCGGTCAAGGTCCGCTACCCCGACCGCGAGACGGTCACCCGGTCCCGCACGCTCGACCAGTCCACGGACCGCAGCCGCACCCTCGTCGCCGTGGCCGACGAGCTCCTGTTCACCCTGCCGGTCCACCGCGGCGTCCGGCTGCTCGGCGTGGCCGCGGGCAACTTCACGGAGGGGTCGGAACAGCTCTCGCTCGACCTGTTCGGCAGCGGTCCTGCTGCCGACGAGGACGGGTCGGCCGACTGGGACGCGGCGTACGACGTGGTCGACGCCATCCGGGAGCGGTTCGGCCGCACCTCGGTCGGCCCCGCCACGCTGGCCGGCCGGCCCGACCGGCCGGGGGACAGCCCGTGGGGGCCGGAGCGGTCG
>CAIYXG010000244.1 GCA_903930035.1 uncultured Actinomycetes bacterium
CCGGAGCGCCGCGGCACCGACGCGGCACCGACCGGTGCGTCGCCGACGGAAGCATCGGCGAAGGTCTGGGCGGCGGGCACGTCGAACACGTGTTCGATGATACGCCACCATGTGACACGTAGCAACAGCAAATAGCAGAAAAACATAGAAAAGAACGCTCATGCGTCGCGACCAAACTCCCACCAGCCGGACGCCCACCCGCGCAGGGCACGACAGGGACGACCTTGAAGGACCGCCCGACGCGCCACGCACCGGGCCCGCAGACAGACGGACGGGTGCTCCTAGCGCAGGATGCGACGCAGGATCTTGCCGCCCAGGCCCCGGGGCAGCTCGTCGACGAACCACACCTTGTTGGGGCACTTGTAGCGGGCCAGCCGCTCGGCGCAGAACGCGATGACGTCCTCCTCCTCGATGGAGGAACCCTCACGCACCACGACGTAGGCCTTGACCGCCTCGCCGGTGTACGGGTGCGGCACGCCCACCACCGCGCAGGCCTCGACGGCCGGGTGCTGGTTGACGACCTCTTCGACCTCGGCCGGGTAGACGTTGAAGCCCGACACGATGACCAGGTCCTTGGCGCGGTCGACGATGAACAGGAAGCCGGCGTCGTCGACCACGGCGACGTCGCCGGTCCGGAGCCAGCCGTCCGGGGTGATGACCCGGGCGGTGGCCTCGGGGTCCTCCCAGTAGCCGGAGAACACGTTGGGGCCGCGCACCCAGAGCTCGCCGGCGTCACCCACGAGCACGTCGGAGCCGTCGGCGTCCACGATGCGCAGCTCGATGCCCGGCAGCGGGATGCCGACCGACCCGGCCGGGGCCTCGGTGCCCGACGGCGAGCAGACCACCGGCGCGGCCTCGGTCAGTCCGTAGCCCTCTTCCAGGTGGAGCCCGTACTTGGACTCGATCGCGGTCGCCACCTCGGTCGGCAGCTTGGCGGCACCGGACACCGCCCGGCGCACCGTGGCGAAGGCCTCGGGCCCGACGCCGGGCAGGCCCGCCCACGCGGCCCACATCGTGGGCGGCCCGGAGATGGTGGTGACCTTGTGGAGCTCGATGGTCTCGATGGCCGAGACCGGGTCGAACCGCTCCACCAGCACCACGGCCGCACCGACGGCGAGGCTGACCCCGAGCATGACGTTGAGGCCGAAGATGTGGAACATCGGCAGGATGCCCAGGGCGACGTCGTCCGGGCCCTGCAGGCCGTCGGCCGACGCCAGCACCTGACGGATGTTGGCGAAGAGGCTCCCGTGGCTGAGCACGGCCGCGCGCGGCGCCCCGGCGGTGCCCGACGTGAAGATCAGGACGGCCGGGTCGGCGGGGTCCCGGTCGACGATCGGGGTGGGCGCGGTGCCCAGCAGGTCGTCGAGGTGGAGGCCGCCGCTCCCGTCCGGCTCGAACCCGGCACCGATGACGAACTCGAGCGACGGGACCGCGGACCGGTCGATGCAGTCGCAGGCCTCGCGGGCCGTCGGACCGACCACCACCGCACGGGCGCCGATCTGTCGCAACTCGTGCTCGATGGCGGCCTGCGGGTTGGTCGGGTTCATGGGCACGGCCACCAGGCCCGCCCCGACCGCCGCCAGGTACGACACGACGAAGTACCAGTTGTTGCCGGCCAGGATCGCCACCCGGTCGCCAGTCTCCAGGCCCAGCCCGGTGAACCCGCCGC
Source organism: uncultured Actinomycetes bacterium (assembly GCA_903930035.1). Lineage (GTDB taxonomy): Bacteria > Actinomycetota > Acidimicrobiia > Acidimicrobiales > Microtrichaceae > CAJANQ01. The sequence goes on from CAIYXG010000244.1 coordinate 1,670, forward strand.
GCAACGCGCCGACCTGCTCGCGCAGCGTCGCGTAGTCGGTCGCCTGGCCCCGGCTGATGAGCGCCCTGGCCTCGCCCGGATGGGACTCGATGATGCTTGCGAGGTTCACCGGCCCAGACGCTAGCCGTCCCGTCGCGCCGCGACGCCAGCCGCAGCCCTGCGGGCCGTGCGGTCCCGGGCGGCTACTTGGCCAGGAGGACGAGCTGCGAGAACGCTGCGCCCACGATCACCAGGAGCAGCACCACCACCATCACCGTGGTCTTCCGTCTCATGCCTGCTCCTCCTCTGCGCGGCCCGTGGGGCGGTCCACGGCGCTGCCACCGGCGGCGGGCCGTCCGAGCGTGACGGCCGTGGTCACCCCCGGGGACTGGTCGTCGTCGACCGGGACCAGCGTGACGGCGTCGCCTGCGGCGAGCCGCAGCTGCTCCGACGCCGGGAACCGGTTGGCCACGACCGAGAGCATCCCGTAGGCGTCGAGCACCAGCCCGACCTCGCCCGTCCCGAGCTGGTCGGCGCCCCCGACCCGGCCGACGCTCCCGGCACGGCGCTCCTCGGTGCCCGCCAGCAGCTCGAACCGTCGGCCCAGCTCGAACAGCTCGTCGGGGTCCACGTTGAGCTGGACGTTGCCGAACCGGTCGACCCACAGCACCTCGCCCAGGACCTTGCCGTCCTCGAACCGGGTGAGGGGGAAGGTGGCGGGCATGAGCCCGGCCGGGTCGGCCTCCTCGCCCAGCTCCTCGAGCGGGACGCCGGCGCACAGGTGCGCGGCCGCCGGGGCCAGGACGTCACGGCCCTCCGAGCGGGCGGCACCCGTCGGCAGGAAGAACTCCTCGTTGGTCAGCCGGACGGCGCGGTCCGCGCCGCCGACCATGGCGACGGCCGGCGCGAGCACGCCGTTGTCGGGGCCCACCAGGACGGTCGCGCCCCCGCCCACCTCGACCGCGACAGAGGGCCGGGGTGACGGCACCACGGTGTCGACCGAGACGAGCACCACGCCGGCGCACAGGTACTGGGCGGCCCGGGCGAGGGCCAGCCCCCCGGCGCGCACGTCGTGCGGGTCGATCTCGTGGGTGACGTCGACGACGTGGGTGCCCGGCGCGAAGTGGCGGACCACGGAGTGCACCAGGCCGACGAACTCGTCGGTGCGGCCGTGGTCCGAAAGGAAGGAGATGGTGTCGTACCGGGAGGTCATGACGGGTCGAACGTACCGCGGGAGGTGCGGGCACCCGCCATCAGGCGCCGAGCTCGCGCGACCGGTCCGTGGCGGCCTGCACGGCCTGGGCCACGACGTCGCGCAGGCCCAGCTCCTCGAACCGGCGGACGGCCGCCTCGGTCGTGCCGTTGGGGGAGGTCACCGCAGCGCGGAGCTCCTCGGGCGTGCCCTGGCCGTCCGCCAGCAGCGCGGCGGCGCCGACCACGGTCTGCACGGCGAGCTCGGCCGACAGGTCCGGCGGCAGGCCGGCCGCCACGCCGGCGTCGCGCAGCGCCTCTGCGAACAGGAAGACGTAGGCCGGACCGGAGCCCGAGACCCCGGTGACCGCGTCGAGCTGGTCCTCGGGGACCTCGACGACCAGGCCCACGGCGCCCAGCACCGTGCGGGCCCAGTCCAGGTCGTCGGCGGTGGCGTTGGTCCCGGCCGCGACGGCCGACGCGCCCTGGCCGACCAGGGCCGGCGTGTTGGGCATGCACCGCACGACCGGCAGGTCGGTGCCGGCGGCGGCCTCGAGGGTCGCCGTGGTCACGCCGGCGGCGATGGAGAGCACCCGCTGTGCGCCGGCGGCCACCGCGGCGGCGACGGCGTCGGCCGCGCCGGCCGGCTTGGTGGCGACGACGACGTCGGCCGCCTCGACCGGCTCGGCGGAGAGGGCCACGCCGGGGAACCGGGACGCCAGCTCGTCGCGACGGTCGGCCGCGACCTCGACGACGACCACTTCGGCCACGGCGACGACACCGGCGGCGAGCAGTCCCGACAGCAGGGCCTCGCCCATGCGGCCGCCACCGACGATCTCCAGGGCAAACATGGGCCAGAGCGTACCGGGGGGCCGGTGGCCGGCCGCTTCCCCAAGGACCGGCCACCGGCAGGTCGCACCGTACGGGCGGGCCGGCCGCAGGTCATCGGGGACGCCTCCCCGGTGCGCGTGGGACGGGGGCCCGGACGCCGGGCGGGCGTCAGTCCACGAAGCGGGAGGCGAAGCCGATGCGCATCGCCGGGCGGAACGACTGCTCCACGACCTCGTAGAACGACCCGAGCAGCCAGTCGAGCTCGTCGTCGTCCACCCAGTCGAGCGGCACGGCGGCCTGCAGGTAGACGGCGTCCTCGAGGCCGATGACGAACCCCATCCCGCGCAGCTTGGCGCTGCGGCGCAGGAGGTACTCGTAGCACTGGGCGACGTTCTCCTCGGGGGCGGGCATGAGGTAGGTCTCGACCATGAGCGAGCGCTGGCGGACCTGGAACCAGACCGCCGAGACGGCCTTCTCCTCGCCGAGCAGGCGCGCCACCCACCGGACCGTGTCGGTCGAGGTGTCGAGCTCGACCGAGTCGACGGCGGGGTTCTCGGCCACCTGCACGTGGAGCCACTCGCCGACCTTGGCCTCGACGGCCTGGCGCAGCTCGGGCGACGGCGGGGTGTGGCGGTCGGTCACCGGCACTCCAGGAGCGTCCGGACCCGGAGGTCGTCGTAGAGGCGGCGGAGACGGCCGGCGGTCGTGGGCCACGAGAAGGTGTCGGCCCGCCGCGCCGCGTCGGCACCCATGCGTGCGGCCAGCTCGGACGAGGCCAGCAGCTGGTCCACCCGGGCGGCGAACTCGGCCGGGTCGCGGTCCTCCACCAGGAACCCGGTGCGGCCGTGCTCCACGAGCGAGCGCAGCCCCCCGACCGCCGCGGCCACGACCGGCACGCCGCACGCCGCGGCCTCGAGCGCGACCAGCCCGAACGACTCGGACCGGCTGGGGACCAGGACCACGTCGGCGGCCCGGTACCAGGTAGAGAGCTGGTGGTGCGGCTGCGGCGGACGGAAGTCCACGCGGCCGGTCAGGCCCAGGTCGGACACGAGCTGCTGGATGCGGGCCAGCTCGGGCGGGCCCTCGACGCCGCTCGCGCCCCCGACCACCACGAGCCGCAGGCCGGGCGTGGTCGACGCAGCCACGGCGCGCACGGCGACCTCGAGCCCCTTGAGCGGCTGGATGCGGCCGACGAACAGGGCCGTGGGCGCCTCGTCCAGGCCGAGCGCGGTGCGGGCGCCGTGGCGCGGCCCCGGCGAGAAGAACGCATGGTCCACGCCGGGCGGCACCAGCTCGATGCGCTCGGGCGGCGCGGCGTAGTGGGCGACCAGCTGCTCGGCCTCGACCGGGTTGGACGCACAGATGGTGTCGCAGCAGCCGATGACGTCGGCCTCGGCGACGGCGCGGGCGAGCGGCTCGGCGTCGCCGGCCTCGGCCTTCACGCGGGCCAGCGTGTGGAAGGTGGCGACGAGCGGCAGGTCGAGCTGGTGCTTCAGCCGGTGGGCGGCCACCGCCGAGAGCCAGTAGTTGGCGTGCAGCACGTCGGCGGGCCGGTCGGCCAGGTGGCGGGCCACGCCGTCGGCGAACTCGTCGACGACCGACGGCAGGTCCTCCTTGGGCAGGTCCACCGGGCCGGCGTCGACGTGGACGACCTCCAGCCCCGGCTCGACCTGCACGCGCCCGGGCAGGTCCTCGGCGTAGCGACGGACGAACACCCGGACGTCCACACCGGCCTGGGCCAGGGACGCGGCCAGCTCACGCACGTACACGTTCATGCCACCGGCGTCGCCGCTGCCCGGCTGGGTCAACGGGGACGTGTGGAGCGAGAGGACGGCGACGTCGGCCACGGCTTCGTCAATCCCTGCGTGCCGGGGAAGATTCCCGGTCAGCCCTCTGCCGCAGCCGTGGCGTCGGTCACGGCCGCCTCGGCCTCGAGCGCGGCGTTCTCGCGGCAGAACGACTCGTAGATGCGCACGATGGTCTTCTTCTGCTCCTCGTTGAGGGCAGGGTCGCGGCGCACCTCGGCCACGACGTCGACGGCGCCGTCGGGCTCGTCGAGGATCCCGGCCCGCACGTAGAGCGTCTCGGAGCTGATCTCGAGGGCCCGGGCGATCTGCTGGAGGATCTCGGCCGACGGGTGGCGGAGGCCGCGCTCGATCTGGGAGAGGTAGGGGTTGGAGACGTCGGCGAGCTCGGAGAGCTTGCGGAGCGACAGCTGGGCGACGGAGCGCTGTTCACGGATGAACTGGCCCAGCTCCTGCCACCGGCGGTCGATGTCGTCCTTCATACCGGGTGCAAACTACCGCGAGCAGGCGCCAGGCCCCCAAGGGACCGGCGGCGCCGGACGGCGGCGGTGTCAGGCCAGGAGGTCGTCGACGGTCGCGCCGCTGCGGTAGCGGCCGACCAGCTCGTCCTGCACGCGGTCGATCCGGCGGTGGATCTCCCGACGGGCCTCGGACAGCTCCCGCTCGATCTCGCCGATCCTGGCGGCGGCCGTCGCCAGCTCGGCGTCGGTCATCTCGGCCATGCTGCCCAGCTGGGACGGCGAGATGGCGTCGTCGAGGCCGGACGTGAGCGAGTCGGCCCAGGCGGGCGGCTCGAGGTCGCGGACCGGGCGGGGCACGCCGGCGGACCGGGTGTTGGCGGCGAGCGCCTCGGGCAGGCGGGCCATCAGGTCGGCGTCGCCGCCGGCGCCGCGACGGTCGAGCTCCACCGCCACGGTGTCGAGGCGGCCCTGCACGATCCGGCGGGCGTAGGACAGGCCGTTCTCGACCTCCTGGTAGCCGTCACGG
>CAIYXG010000245.1 GCA_903930035.1 uncultured Actinomycetes bacterium
CCGGTAGTTTACGGACGCCGTCCGACACGTCGGCGATGGTCCGTCCGACGTGCTGTGCCAAGGAGCGCCATGCCGAACCTGCCCGACGACTTCGCCCCGCACCCCGCCCGGGACGCCTCGCTGCGGTCCATGGAGGCCGTCGAGGCCGGCGACCGCGCCGCCTGGCTCGACCTCTTCGCCGACGACGCGGTGGTCCAGGACCCGGTGGGCCCCTCGCCGTTCGACCCCGAGGGGCACGGCCACCGGGGCAAGGAGGCCATCGGCGCGTTCTACGACGCCGTGGTCGGGCCCAACGAGTCGGTGACGTTCACGATCGAGAAGTCCTACGCGGCCGGCAACGAGGTCGCCAACGTCGGCACGATCACCACCACGCTCCCCGGGGGTGGCGGGCAGGTGTTCACCGACCTGGTCATCAACTACCAGGTCGGCGACGACGGCAGGGTCACGGCGCTGCGGGCCTTCTGGGAGATGGACCGCTTGCGGTTCGGCTGAGCGCGCCGCGTCAGTAGACGGCCTGGCGGGCCGACAACGACACGCGTCGCTTGGCGCGGTCGACGTCGATGACCTTGACCCGCAGGCGCTCTCCCGGGCTCACCAGCTGGTCGGGCCGGTAGCCGCCGACCTCGGTGAGCTCGGTGAGGTGCACCAGCCCCTCGGCGCCCGGAGCACCCTGGGCGTCGTCGAGCCGCACGAAGCAGCCGTACTCGACCACCCGCGTGACCGTGGCGTCGTGGACGCCGCCGGCCTCCAGGGACTCGAGCGGGTCCGGCTGCGTCTGGCGGAGCGAGAGGGCCACCTTCTTCTTGGACCGGTTGACGTCGAGCACCTTGACGGTCACCACGTCGCCGGCCGTCACCACGTCGTCCACCGACGACAGGTGGCCCCAGGTGAGCTCGGACCGGTGCACCAGGCCGCGCACGCCGCCCAGGTCCACCACGGCACCAAAGTCTGCGGTCGAGACCACGGTGCCCGGCACGGTGCTGCCCACCGCCAGCGACGAGTAGGCCGCCCGCTCGGCGGCACGCCGCTCCCGGCGCAGGTAGTCGCGGCGGGAGACCACGAGCCGTTCCTTGGCACGGTCGACCTCGAGCACCAGCACGTCGACCTCGCTGCCGACGAGCGGCGCCGGGTCCGTCCCGGCCTGCTCGCCCACCATCGAGGCGGGCAGGAAGGCGCGCAGGCCCAGGTCGACGACGGCGCCGCCCTTGACCACCGAGGTCACCGTGCCGCGCACTGGCGTGTGCCCGGCCTTGGCGGCGTCCATCGCGTCCCACAGCAGCTGCTTGCGCGCCCAGTCGTGGGAGAGGGCGACCCGCCCCTTGGGGTCGTCCCGGGCCAGGAGGGCGGCGGGCACCGTGGCGCCGACCGCCGGTGCCGGGTCGAACTCCCTGCGGGCCACCACACCGGTGCGCCCGTCGGCGAGCCGCACCTCGACGTCACGCTCGTGCACGGCGGTCACGACCACCTCGACCACCTTGCCCACGACCACCGCCGGGCGTCCCGGCGGCGGGGGCGGCAGCGTCGAGCGTCCCGGGGGCGGCGGGACCGCGCGGCCGGGCGGCGGGGGGATCGGTCGGCCGCTCGTCGGCGGGACTGGTCGGGGCAGGGCGTCAGACATAGGGGGGTGTACGGAACGTACCCCCCGGCACCCCGGCAACGGTCCGCGGCCCCGCGGTAGGTTGCTCCGGTCCCGGCAGGGGCCCGGGGACAGGAGGCTGACATGGAGCCGTTCGGCGCCGACAAGGACGTGCAGGTGGGCTCGATGCTCTACACCCTGGTCGACCCGACCCGGGGCAACGAGATCGCCTACAACCGCTGGTACGAGCGGGACCACTTCTACTCGGGCTGCATGGTCGGCCCGTGGCTGTTCGCCGGGCGCCGGTGGGTGTCCACCCGGCCGCTCAAGGACATGCGGTTCCCCGTCAGCACGCCGGCCGAGTTCGCCGTGGCCGACCCGGCCGACGCCGGCTCCTTCCTGGCGACGTACTTCGTCCACAAGGGCCACGAGGCCGAGCACTTCGCGTGGGCCAACAAGCAGGTCTTCGAGCTCTACGCCAACGACCGCGGGTTCGACGAGCGGGTCCATGCCCACACCTCGCTCTACTTCATCACCGGCGAGCACCGCCGGGACCCTGACGGCGTGCCGGCCCACATGGCGCTCGACCACCCCTACCGGGGCCTGGTGAGCGTGCACGTCGACCGCGCCGAGGGCGTGTCGCAGAGCCACTTCGAGGAGTGGTTCGCGGCGAGCGCCGCCAACTCGCTGTTCGGCGACGGCCCCCAGGGGACCTCGCCCGTGGACCTGGTGCTGCACTGGCGGCCCATCATCCCGGTGGGCGACGAGGGGAAGGCGCCCATGAAGCTGGGCACCGGGCCCGGCACCAAGGCCCGCAGCATGCAGCTGATGTTCCTGACCGACGAGCCCGACGGGGCCTGGGACCGGATCGAGTCCTACGCCGAGAAGGTCGGCGAGTCCGGCCTGGCGACGGTCCGGCTGGTGGCGCCGTTCATCCCGACGGTCCCGGGCACCGACACCTACACCGACCAGCTCTGGTAGCCGCCGGCGGGCCCGCTGCTCAGTCCGTCGGGAGGCCGCCGTGCTCGGCCAGGAACTCGAGCGTGCGGTCCCAGGCCAGGGCGGCCGACGCCACGTCGTAGTGCTCCCCCGACGCCGGCTCGGCGAACCAGTGGACCGTGCCCGGGTAGCGGTGCACCTCGACGGACTTCCCGAGCAGCAGCAGGTGGGACTGCATCTCCACCAGCTGGTCCTCGCTGACCAGCGCGTCGGTCTCGGCGAAGTGGCCGAGCACCGGGGCGGCCAGCTCCTGGAAGTCGATGTCCTGGAAGCCGTAGTAGGCGACCACGGCACGGACCGACGCCGGCTGGCGGGTCGCCGCCCACAGCGCCCACGACGCGCCCATCGAGAACCCGACGACGCTCACCGGCGCCTCGGGGTCGGCGGAGTTGGCGCGCAGGGCCAGGATGCTCGAGAGCACCAGCGAGGCCGTCACGTTGGGGTCGGACTCGAGCAGCAGGCGCTCCGCCGCAGCTGCGTCGGCCGGGACCTCGCCCTCGAACAGGTCGGGCACCAGCACCGTGTAGCCCGCTGCCGCCAGGGCACGGGCCATGTCCTCGACCTCGGTCGTCAGTCCCCACCACGAGTGGAGGAGCAGGACGCCGGGCCCCGCGCCGCCGGGGGGCGCGACCAGGAACGCGGAGCCGGGGGGCGGGGTGTCGGTCACGGGCACAGCCTCCCGCACGGGGGCGGCAACTCCCAAGCGGGCCGGGACCCCGGTGACCTCCGGCCGGGAGCCGCTCCCGCATGGTGCGCCCGCAACGACATGGTGGGATGATGCCGGGCGTGTCGAACGTCGTCGCGGTCCTGAACCAGAAGGGCGGGGTGGGCAAGACCACCGTCAGCCTGGGCCTGGCCGCGGTCGCCCAGGAGCGGGGTGACCGCTGCCTCGTCATCGACCTGGACCCGCAGGGCAGCGCCGGCTGGGCCCTCGGCGTCGAGGCCAGCGACGACCACCTGTCGGTGGGCGACGTCCTCCGCACCGGTGACCCGTCCGTGGCGCGCCGGGCCCTGGTGACCTCGGGCTGGGGCGAGGGGGTGGACATCCTTCCGGCCTCGCGCATCCTGATCGCCCGCGAGGGCGACGGGTGGGAGCCGCCCAACGAGCTGCGGCTCCGGGGGGCCATCTCCGACCTGCTCGCCGAGTACCGCGTGGTGCTGGTGGACTGCGCGCCG
>CAIYXG010000246.1 GCA_903930035.1 uncultured Actinomycetes bacterium
CGCCGCGCCGCCCGCAGCGCGCGGGGCAGCGGCGAGTCGCCGGTGCGGATCCAACCGCGGAGCCCGTGGGCGGCCGTCATGGCGCCGATGCTATGGGGCGGAGCAGGCTGTGCCCATGGTGCCGCCCGCTTCCCCCTCGGACCCGGTGGCGTCCTCGGGCGGGGGCGGCACGGTGGCGGGCCCCGGCGCGACGGTGCCGACGCTGCGCGACCTCTGGCCGGTGGCCGGCGCGTTCACCTCGATCGGCCTGCTGGTGGGGTCGTGGCAGGTCGCGACGCCGGAGCTCTCCGACCTGCTCGGTGGACCCGGGGCGTTCGGGCTCGTGCTGTCGCTCGGCCTGCTGGCCAGCGCCGCCGCGACCGCAGTGGGCGGTGCGCTGGCCGAACGGCGGGGGACCGGGGCGCTGCTGAGCTCGAGCCTGGTGGCGTGGGCGCTGCTGGTGGTGGCCACCGCGTGCATGCCGGCCCGGTGGCCGCTCGCCGTGCTGCTGGTGCTCACGTTCGGTGTCAACGGGCTGCTCGACGTCGCCGCCAACATCGCGGCCACCGCGGCGTTCAGCGCCCGCCCGGGACGGCTGGTGCAGATGCACGCGTCGTTCAACTTCGGCGGCGTGGTCGGGTGCTTCCTGGTCGGGGTGCTCCTGGGCGTGCGCGGCCCGGCGGGCTGGCGCTGGGCGTGGCCGCTGGTCGCGCTCGTGGCGGTGGGGGTGGCCTGGCGCAGCCGACGGGTGGCGATGCCCGCCGACGCGGCCGGGTCGCACGTCCGGGTGCTCGACGGCCTGCGCGCGCTGCGCCGTGAGCGGCTGGTGGTCGTGGCGGTGGCGTTCGCGCTCGGGGCCGTGGTCGAAGGCGGGGTCGGCACGTGGGGCGTCCTGCACCTCCGGCGCCAGCTCGACGCCGGCCTGCTGCTCGGTGCCGGGGGCGCCGTCCTGGGGTTTGCGGTGGCCGGGGTGGTGCGGTCGTCGATGGGCCGGGTCCAGACCCGTCGGGCGGCGCACCAGGTCCTGGTGGTGGCCACGGGCGCCGCCACCGTCGGACTCCTGGTCCTGGCGTTCGCGCCGTGGCCCGAGGTGGCGGCCGCGGGGCTGGTGGTGGCGGCGGGCGGCGTGGCCGTCACCTGGCCCCTGCTGCTGGCCGAGGTCGGTCGCGACCAGGACCGGCCGGCGGTCCTGGTCGGCGCGGCGTCGACCCTCGGCTACACCGGTCTGGTGGGCGGTCCGGTGGTGCTGGGTGCCGTGGTGGCCGCCTTCGGCACCCAGGTGGCGCTGGTCGTCGTGGCGGTGCTGGCGTCGTTGATCGCGCCGTGCGCGCTGGTGCACCGTCAGCGCACCACCTGAGCGCGGCGCGCCCGGGTCAGCCGCGCAGGTGCTCCGTGAGGCCGGCCAGCTCGTCGAGCTCGTCGTCCGACAGCACCGAGAGTGCGTGGGCCATCTGCAGGTCGGTGGCCGCCTCCGCCGCCTCGACCTGCTCGTGGAGCGGGTGCGCGACCACGTCGGGGTGCGGGGCGGCCCAGCCGAGCATCTCGGCCACGACGGCGCCCGACTTGTTGACCACGGCGGCGTGCGGGTCGACCCCGTGGGCCATCACCGCCATCACGTGCACGCCGCCCCGCAGCTCGCGCAGCAGGTGGACGGCGTGCAGCACGCGGGCGGGCGCGTCGTCGGGCCACGGCACGGCGCGCCACGCGGCGAACAGCGGGACGCCGTAGGGCTCCAGGTCGTCGGTGGCCCTGCGGACCAGGGCCACGAACCGCTCCGCGTCGTAGGAGCCGTCGGACCAGCCGGCCGGCAGGTGGGTGCGGGCCCACTCGTAGCCGCAACCGATGAACTCGGTGGCCGCCTCGGCCGGGTCGAGCAGGGCCAGCCCCTCGTTCCAGCCGTTGCGGACCATGGCCGGCCCGATGAACGCGAAGGCGGCGACCACGACGTCGGCGTGGACGCGGCCCAGGACCCCGCCGCGGCCGGCGGCGTAGAAGTTCAGCCCGGTGAAGCCCAGCTCGGCGCCGCGCTCGTAGGTGGCGCCGTCGAGCATGAACTGCGCGCCGACGTCGCCGACGCGGTGCCCGATGCGGGCGACCTGGTGCAGCTGATGGTCGGCGGGAGAGTGTCCGTGGCGCAGCACTGTCGCTCCTAGGTCGTGGTCGGCGTCGTGGGCCGGGCGGGTCTACCGGGTCAGGAGCACGGCCGAGCCGTGGCCGAACAGCCCCTGGTTGGCGGTGATGCCGACCCGGGCCCCCTCGGCCTGGCGGCCCTCGGCGGTCCCGCGGAGCTGCCAGGTGAGCTCGCACACCTGGGCGATGGCCTGCGCGGGTATGGCCTCGCCGAAGGAGGCGAGCCCGCCGCTGGCGTTGACCGGCACCCGACCGCCGATC
>CAIYXG010000247.1 GCA_903930035.1 uncultured Actinomycetes bacterium
CCGCGGGCGGTCTCCAGGATGGCGTGCACCATGAGGGGCTTCTTCACGCCGGCCTTGGCCTCGAGCTGGGCCAGCAGCCGGTCCACGTAGTGGATGTCCTCGGGGCCCTCGACCTTGGGGACCATGATCACGTCGAGCTTGTCGCCGACCTCGGTGACCAGGGTGGTCAGGTCGTCCAGCACCCACGGCGAGTCCAGCGAGTTCACGCGGGTCCACAGCTGCGTGTCGCCCAGGTCCATCTCACGGGCCACCTTCACGAGGCCGGCGCGGGCCGCCTCCTTCTGGTCCATGGGGATGGCGTCCTCGAGGTTGCCGAGCACCACGTCGGCCTGCGCCGCGATCTCCGGCAGCTTGGCGGTGACCTTGTCGAGGTGAGGCGGGAAGAAGTGGATCATCCGCGACGGCCGGAACGGGATCTCCCGCAGCGGTTCCGGGGCACCGGCGGCGAGCGGCTTGAAGAAGTCCTTGGGGCTACGCATGGGCGTGACGCTACGGAACCGGGCAGGGCCGCTCAAACCCTGCGCCCAAACCCGTGGCGGAGCAGCTCCCCACGGGTACGGTCGTGGAATGCGTGCCGTCGTCTGCCGAGACCTGGGCGAGCCCGAGACGCTCGTCCTCGAGGACCACGACCCCCGCCCGCTCGGGCCGGGCCAGGTGCGGCTGCGGGTCCGGGCGTGCGGGGTGAACTACGTCGACGCCCTCTTCGTGCAGGGCCGCTACCAGATCAAGCCGCCGCTGCCCTTCGTGCCAGGGTCCGAAGTGGCGGGCGAGGTGGTCGAGGTGGGCGCCGACGTGCCGACCTTCGGCGAGGACGCGTGGGCCGTGGGCGACCGGGCGTTCGCGTCGGTGGGCCTGGGCGGCTACTCCTCCGAGGTCACCGTGGCGGCGGCGTCGCTCGTCCGGGTGCCCGACGCGCTCACCGACGCACAGGCCGCCACCATGGGCCAGTCCTACGCGACGGCCTGGTTCGCCCTCACCCGCCGCACCCAGCTGCAGGCCGACGAGTGGGTCGTGGCGCTGGGCGCGGCGGGCGGCGTGGGCCTGGCCGTGATCGACGTGGGCCGCGCCCTCGGCGCCCGGGTGCTGGCCGCGGCGTCCGACGACGACAAGGTGCGCCTGTGCATCGAGCGCGGTGCCCACTCGGTGGTCAACTACGGGACCGAGCCCGACCCCTCGGCGTTCAAGGACGCCGTGCGGGAGGCCACCGGCGGCGGCGCCGACGTGGTGGTCGACACCGTGGGCGGCGTGCTGGCCGAGGCCGGCCTGCGGTCGCTCAAGGAGTTCGGCCGGCTGGTGGTCGTGGGCTTCGCCACCGGCACCATTCCGACGCTCCCGGCCAACCAGGTCCTGCTGCGCAACCGGACCGTCGTGGGCGTGGACTGGGGCGCGTGGGCCATGGGCCACGGCGACGAGAACGCCCACGTCATGGCGGAGGTCATGGCGCTCGCCGCCGAGGGCCAGATCAAGCCGGTCGAGCCGTCGTCGCGGCCTCTCGACGAGGCGCCAGCCGTGCTGCGCGAGCTGCTCGAGCGGCAGGTCGTCGGCAAGGTCTGCCTGGTGCCCTGACCCGTCCCCGCCCGACCGCGGCGCCAGTGCCCGCCCCACCGGCAAGCGGGCGGCCCGATCTGGGGGAACCGGGGACGGAACCGGCACGCCCGTCGCGACGAGGAGCCAGATTTCGGGGAGGAGACGGGACCGCGGGGCGGGTGGTTCCGGCTACTGCTTCTTGGAGGTCGAGAGGCTGGTGACCAGCTCGCCGAACTGGTCGATGGGGACCTCGCCAGAGGCCCGGTGGGCGACCTTGCCGTCCTTGTCGATGAACACCATGTACGGGAAGCCGGTCAGGCCGTAGGCGGCCGAGGCCGTGCCCTGCTGGTCGTCGAGCAGCACCTGCGGGGTGAACCCCTCGGTCGCGATCCAGGCCGAGGCCGGGTAGTTGGGCCGGGACTCGGTGGTGGCGGTGGCCACGGCGTACATCTCCACGTCGGAGGGCAGGTTGCCGTCGTCGATCCACTTCTGGATCAGTGGCACCTCGGCCTGGCAGTGGGGGCACCAGTGGGCCAGGAACACGACCACCTTGGCCTTGCCGCCGGGGGCGACGGTGAGCGGCTTGGCGTCGAACGTCTCGCCCTTGAGCGTGGGCGGGGTCTTGCCGGTGGCCGGGTCCGTCGCGGCGTCGGCCACCAGGCCGGCGTCCGACGGGTACGGCGGCAGCGGCGTGCCGGTCACGGAGACCGCCGCCGTCTGCTGGGTGGCGTTCTGCGCCTGCGCGGCGCCGGTGTTCTTGCCGGCCGGGGTGGAGTCCTTGCCGCACTGGGTGGCCAGCACGGCGACGAGCGCCAGCACCACGACGGCGGCGACCACGATCACGGCAATCTTCTTGCCGGGGCTCTCCTGGCGGGCCGCCACGTTGTGCGAGATGTCGCCGTAGGGGTTGGCGCCGGTGCGCTTGTCGTTCATCGGAGGAGCTCCTGGGGGACGTCGTCGGTGGTGCCGACAGGGGGAACAGTACGGGCCGCCCGGCGCTGGCCGGCAGCAGCCAGCGCGAGCAGCGTGAGAATGGTGGCGAACCCGGCCCACGCCATGCCGGGGATGGACAGGAAGTGGAACTTCCAGACCAGCGTGACCGAGCAGTCCGGGCCGTCCTTGGGACAGACCTTGGCGACCGAGTCGGGGAACCGCTCGAGCAGGTAGTGGTAGGTCGCGATGGCCAGGCCCACCGCCGGCAGCACGAAGGCCCACCAGCGGACCTTCTTGGTGAGCCACGCGGCCAGCAGCACCACGGTCGACGGGTACATGCAGAACCGCTGGAACCAGCACATCTCGCACGGCACGAACTTGGCGACGGACGACAGGTACAGCGAGCCGAGCGTGGACGTGAGCGCCACGGCGGTGGCCAGCGGCAGCGCGATCTCGGTGAAGCCGTCGCGCAGCGGGACCAGCGACGCCGGCAGGCCGCCCCGCACCCGGGCCACGACGGCCAGCACGGCCGTGGACACGACGAACACCAGGCAGGCGACTGCGAGCAGTGCGAAGAAGGTGAGCACGGTGTCGACGGGCATGTGCCCCCACCGTACCGGCGGACCGGGCGGTGCTGGCGGCCGAACCTGAGCGGCGGCTCGGGCGGTGGACGGCGACCGGTAGGGTGCGGGCATGGCGCTTCACGACCTTGACCTCAACGCCCTCGACGGGACCCCCGGCGTGCTCGACGACCTCCGCGGTGACGTGGTGCTCGTCGTCAACGTCGCCTCCCGGTGCGGCCTCACGCCGCAGTACACGGGGCTCGTGGCCCTGCACCAGGACCTGCGCGACCAGGGCTTCAGCGTGCTGGGCGTGCCGTGCAACCAGTTCCTGGAGCAGGAGCCCGGCACCCCCGAGGAGATCGCCACGTTCTGCTCGACCACCTACGGCGTGGACTTCCCGCTGACCGAGAAGGTCGAGGTCAACGGCGACGGCCGGCACCCGCTCTACGAGCTGCTCGTCGAGACCGCCGACGCCGACGGCCACACCGGCGACGTCCGGTGGAACTTCGAGAAGTTCCTGGTGGACGGCGACGGCAACGTGGTCGCCCGCTTCGCCCCGACCGTCGAGCCCAACGACGAGGCCCTGGTCGCCGCCATCGCCGGGCTCCTCGCCGACGCCTGAGGGTCGCGCCGTGGGCACCGCCACCTACTCCGTCCCCGGCGTCAGCTGCGGGCACTGCGAGGCCGCCATCACCGAGGAGGTCGCGCCGATCGAGGGCGTCGAGTCGGTGGTCGTGGACCTTGCGGCCAAGACCGTGACGGTCACCGCCGAGGACCCCACTGCGCTCGACGCGCAGGTGCGGGCGGCGATCGACGAGGCCGGCTACGAGGTCGCCGGCTGACCCGAGCCCGGTCCCGGCAGGCCCACCGCCACCTCGCCCGGCTCCACCGGGTGGTGGCACGCCACGACGTGGCCGCCGCCCACCTCCGCGAGCGTCGGCTCGGTCGTCGCGCACAGCTCGGTGGCCTTCCAGCAGCGGGTGCGGAACCGGCACCCTGACGGCGGGTCCACCGGGCTCGGCACGTCGCCCTCGAGCACGACCCGCCGGCGCTGCCGCTCGGCACGCGGGTCGGGCAGCGGCACGGCCGACAGCAGCGCGACGGTGTACGGGTGCCGCGGCGCGGCGTACAGGTCGGCCCGGGCGGCGGTCTCCACGACCTTGCCCAGGTACATCACCGCGACACGGTCCGAGATGTGCCGGACCACCGACAGGTCGTGGGCGATGAACACGTACGACAGCCCCAGCTCGGCCTGCAGCTCCTGGAGCAGGTTGACCACGCCGGCCTGGATGGAGACGTCGAGCGCGGAGACGGGCTCGTCGAGCACGACCACCTTGGGCCGCAGCGCCAGGGCGCGGGCGATGCCGATGCGCTGGCGCTGGCCGCCCGAGAACTCGTGCGGGTAGCGGTCGGCGTGGTCGGGCGAGAGGCCCACCATCGTGAGCAGGTCGGCCACCTGCCCCACGGCCTCTGCGGGGGTGCAGAGCCCGTGGACCGTGAGCGGCTCGGCCACCGCCGCACCCACCGACATCCGCGGGTTGAGCGACGCGTAGGGGTCCTGGAAGACGATCTGCAGGTCGCGGCGGTGGGACCGCATCTCCTTCTTGGAGAGCGCCATGAGGTCCTGGCCGTCGAACGTGACGGTGCCGGCCGTGGGCTCGACCAGGCGCAGCAGGAGCCGGCCCAGGGTGGACTTGCCGCAGCCCGACTCCCCCACCACGCCCAGGGTCTCGCCCTCGAACAGCTGCAGGTCGACCCCGGCGACGGCACTGACCCTGGCGACCGTGCGGCCGAGCACCCCGCCCCGCACCGGGAAGTCCTTGACCAGGCCGGTGGCCTGGAGCAGCGGCGCGGTCACTGCGGGGCCCCCAGCGCCGGCACCTCGTCGAACCGCAGGCAGGCCGAGGCGTGCGTCCCTGCGACCGTCCGCACGACCGGGTCCTCGGTGTCGCAGCGGCCGGGCACGGCGAACTCGCAGCGCGGGTGGAACGCGCAGCCGGACGGCACCTGCAGCAGCGACGGGGGCGCGCCCGGGATGGGCCGCAGCGGCACGCCGTCGACGTCGTCCAGCCGGGGCAGCGAGGCCATCAGGCCGAGCGTGTACGGGTGGCCGGTGCCGTAGAAGATCTCGTCGACGGTGCCCTGCTCGACCTCCCGGCCCGCGTACATGACCAGCACGCGGTCGGCGAGGCCGGCCACGACGCCCAGGTCGTGGGTGATGAGCATGACGGCCGACCCGATCTCGTCCGTGACGGCGCTGATGACGTCGAGCACCTGGGCCTGGACGGTGACGTCGAGCGCCGTCGTGGGCTCGTCCGCGATCAGCAGCCGGGGGCTGCAGGCGACGGCCATGGCGATCATGACCCGCTGGCGCATGCCGCCCGAGAACTCGTGCGGGTAGGCGTCGACCCGCTCGGCCGGCCGGGGGATGCCCACCAGGCCCAGCATGTCGACCGCGTGGGCCCGGGCCTGCTTCTTGGACATGCCACGGTGGGCGCGCACGGTCTCGCCGATCTGGCGGCCCACGGTGTGCACCGGGTTCAGTGCCGAGAGCGGGTCCTGGAAGACCATGGCGATCTCGTTGCCACGCACCTGGCGCAGCTGCTCCTCGTCGGCGGCGAGCAGGTCGGTGCCGCCCCACAGCACCCGGCCGGAGGCGATGCGGGCCGGCGGGACCGGGAGCAGGCCCAGGATGCTCATGGCGGTGACCGACTTGCCGGAGCCCGACTCGCCGATGAGGGCGAACACCTCGCCCGCCCGGACGTCGAACGAGACGCCGTCGACCGCCCGGACCTCCCCGGCCGCAGTGTCGAACCGGACCCGCAGGTCCTCGACCGAGAGCACGACCTCGTCGGGACGGCCCGGGCCGGGCGGTGCCACGGGCCCCGCCGCGCTCACACCAGCTCCTTGGTGTCGAGCGCGTCGCGCAGGCCGTCGCCCACGAACAGGAACGCCAGCACGGTCAGGAAGATGGCCGCCCCCGGGAAGACCAGCAGGTACGGGCTGGTGACGAAGTACTTCGAGCCCTCGTTGATCATGAGGCCCCACGACGGCGTGGGGGCGCGCACGCCCACCCCGATGAACGACAGCGCCGCCTCGGCCAGGATCACGTCGCCCACGGCGCCGGCGGTGAACGGGATGAGCGGCTGCACCGAGTTGGGCAGCAGGTGGCGGAACAGGATCGTGCGGTCCGGGCAGCCGATGGCGCGGGCCGCCTCGACGTACTCCCGGTTGCGCTGCTGGAGGATGCTCGAGCGCAGGACGCGGGTGGTCGCGAACCACGACGTGAGCCCGAGGGTGAGGACCACCGCCGAGACACCGCGGC
Source organism: uncultured Actinomycetes bacterium (assembly GCA_903930035.1). Classification (GTDB taxonomy): domain Bacteria; phylum Actinomycetota; class Acidimicrobiia; order Acidimicrobiales; family Microtrichaceae; genus CAJANQ01. The sequence goes on from CAIYXG010000247.1 coordinate 6,349, forward strand.
CGACCACCGTGATGATGGCGAACGCCAGGACCAGGTAC
>CAIYXG010000248.1 GCA_903930035.1 uncultured Actinomycetes bacterium
CCTCGGTGACGGTCGCCGCGTGCACCGAGGTCCGGCCCACCTCGCGCAGGTGGCCGCCCCGGTACTCGTGGCCCATGCGCCACAGCCCGCCCGAGTCGTCGTACGCGACCAGGTCACCGAGCGGGCCGCGCTGCTCGGGACGTCCCTCGACGGCGAGCCGGGTGAGGCACCCGCCGGCGGCAGGGTCGAACCTGGCCACCAGCCGGCCGGTGTCCACCTCCAGCACGCCGCCGTCCCAGCGGGCCGTGACCGTCCCGCTGCCGCCGGCCCGGTCCGCGGGCGTCCCCGCAGGGCCGTCCGTCGGTCGGTCGAGGGCACGGTGAGCGTCGCGCAGCCACGGCTCCTGCTCCTTGCGCGTCACCCGGTCGGGGCTGGTGCCGGTCACGAAGTCGTGGTGGTTGCCGGTCGCCGCGGTCCACCACGGCCGGTCCAGGTCGGGCGCGCCGCCGTCGACCACCGCCCCGGCCTCGGCGACCAGCAGCCGGTCCACCAGCTGGCGGTGCGACCGCTTCAGCTCCGGCCGGCTCGCGTAGAAGCCCGTCCAGTACGGGTTGGGGTCGAGCTCCAGCACCGGGAGCTCGTCGCGGTGCCCGGCCACCATGTCCAGGTAGTCGTCGGCCCCGGCGTTGACCACCCAGAGGCCGGTGTCGGGGTAGCGCCGCTCGTTGTAGCGGTCCACCAGGTCCAACAGGTCCGGGACCGGGTCCACGAAGTCCTGCCCGATGGGGCACAGCAGGTAGCGGGTGCGGGCGAGCGGCCCCAGCCGTCGGGCGTGCTCCTCGAGCCGGGCGGCGACCCGCCGCTCGTTGCGGTCCGGGACCGACAGCGGTGCCCGCATGTACCGGAGCACGCCGACCGAGGCCAGCATGTCGGCCTGTCCGTAGTGGAACGGGTGCCAGTGGGCGAGCACCTCGGCCCCCTGCGCGTCGCGCCACACGAAGTCGGCCGACCCGGCGTCGGTGAGCGCGGCAGCGCTGCTGCCGGCGCGAGGAAAGCGCGACGACCGCTCCCAGTCCGAGCCCAGCACGAACGTGCCGTCGATGCGGGTCACGAGGGTCTGGTCGAACCCGGCGGCGCGCAGCAGGGTGGGCAGCGCGGGGGAGTGGCCGAAGCTGTCCGGGAAGTAGGCGAGCCGGGGCTCCTGCGTGATGCCGTGCGCCCGCAGCCACTCCTGGCCAACCAGGAAGTCCCGCAGCACCGACTCGGTGGTGGGCAGCAGCGTGTCCTGGGTGGTCTCCCCGCTGGTGGTGAGCCGCATCCGACCACTGTCGAGGGCGTCGCGCAGCTCGGCCCGCCGCTCGGGCCGACGCTCCCAGTACATCTGGAGGAAGAACACGCAGTCGGCGCTCCAGACCCGTCGCTCGTCCGCCCGGAGCGCGTCGAGCACCTTGTCGAGCGTGCGGCGCACCCCGAGCCGGAAGTACTGCTCGGAGGTGAGCATCCAGTTGGGGTCCCAGTGGCTGGACTCGCTGAGCACCAGGACGTGCGCGGCGTCGTCCGGCACGCCCAGGCGTCGCGCGGCCCCCGTCCCGACCGTCGTCGCGGCGTCGTGTCGCAGCGTGGCGGTCACGGCGGCAGCGTACGTCGGCGCCGTCCGCCTGAACAGGCCCGGGTCAGTCGCCCGCAGGTGGCTGCGCCAGGCCGGTCGGCACCACGCGCGGGTCGTCGGTGCAGATGGCGGCCAGCCCGACCTCGGCCATCCGGGCCATGAGCGCAGGGTCCACGGTGTTCCACGAGACCACGCCGCGCCCGGCCGACCAGAGACGCTCCATCCACACGCCGTCCATGAGGTCGACCAGCTCGGGGTACAGGTCGAAGCACGGGTGCACGAACGTGCAGCCGGTGTCGAGCGCGATGGCCAACGGGTCCACGCCGGGGTCCCAGAACAGCCAGCTGGTCGCCAGCACCCCGCGCCGGGCCACGTGGGCCACGACGTCGGACTGGAACGACGCCACGCAGACCGCGTCGACCAGGTCGCGGTCCACCACGTCGGCCACGAGCCGGTCCAGGACCTCGGGCCCGGCCGCCTTGACCTCGGCGTAGAGGCCGAGTCCCAGGGCGGCGCACGTGTCGAGCAGCTCGCGGTGGGTGCCCGGCCGCGCCCCCTGCACCTCGGCGAGCTGGTCGGCGGTCAGGTCGCGCACGAACCGCTGGTCGCCCGGGGGCCCGACGGCGTGGTCGTGCAGCAGCACGAGCTCGCCGTCGGCGGTCTGGACCAGGTCGACCTCGACCGAGTGGGCGCCGGCGGCGGCCGCGGCCGACAGCGTGGCCACCGAGTTCTCGGGCCCGAGCGCGGCCCCGCCACGGTGGGCCATCACGGTCGGGGCGTCGGGGCGCCGGCCCCGGGCCAGGAACGTCACGTCCACCGTCGCGCCTCCTGTCCGTCAGCCGGCCGCGACCTGCGGCCGGGTGCCCTCGACCTGCGCGACCCGGTCCAGGAGCCGCGCCACCAGCTCGGCCCGACGGCGCGCGTGCGCCGGGTCGTTCGCCAGGTTCCGCCGCTGGTGGGGGTCGGCGACGTTGTCGTAGAGGTGCGTGACCCGGTAGCGGTCGGACGAGGGCCGCACGTGGCCCGCTCCCGGCCGACGGTGCGCCGTGGCCACCGCCAGCGTGTGCGTGCGCGTCCGCAGGGCCCGGCCGACCGTGGACTCGCTGATCTGGACCAGGACGTCGTCGCGGTCCGTCGGCTCCTGGAGGGGGCTGCCCCACAGGTCGGTGGTCCCGCCCGCCGCGTGCACGAGCGTGGGCACCAGGTCCAGGTGGCTCACCAGGTCCGTGCGGCGCCCACCGGGCGCGAACCCGGGACCGGCGACGACCAGCGGGACCCGCAGCGACGCGTCGTGGGGGCTGCGCTTGTACTCGGCGTTGCGGGTCCGGAAGTGGGTGCCGTGGTCGCTCGTGAACACCACCAGGGTCTGCTCGAGCCGGCCGTCGCGCGCGAGCGCGTCCAGCAGGCGCCCCAGGTTGTGGTCGATCCGGTGGCAGGCGGCCAGGTACTCGGCGTAGTTCCACCGCCAGTCGCCCCGCCACCGGGACAGGTCGCCGGGCACGTCGAAGTCGGCGAAGTCCCGGGCCGCGCAGCGGGGCCCGACGGTGCGGAGCCGGTCGTTCTGGTGGTGCGGCTCCAGGTACGAGACCCACATCAGGAACGGCCGGCCGCGGTCCAGCCGCTGCAGCCGGTCGAGCGCCACGTCCGTCACGGCGTCCACCCGGTAGCCGGACAGCTCGACCCGGTCGCCCTGCTCGTCGAACAGGTGGCCGCCGTAGGGGCGTGACGTGTGCTCGAGCGCGTCGGCCGCGACCCACACGTCCCGGTAGCCGCCCCGCCGGTCGACCGGCACCGGCCGCGCTCGTGGCGCGCGGGCGTCCGGCCCGCGGGCAGCCGCGGCCCCCGGTCGGACGCCAGGTGCCACTTGCCGACGTAGCCCGTCTGGTAGCCGAGGGCCCCCAGCCGGGTGGCGACCGTCTCGGTCCCGGGCGGCAGCGCAAGGCCGTTGCGCCAGCAGCCGACCTCGGTGGGGTAGCGGCCGGTCTGCAGCGCCGCCCGGGCCGGGCCGCAGACCGGCTGGACGGTGACGGCCTGCTCGAACGCGACGCCGCGCCGGGCCAGGTCGTCGAGGACCGGTGTCACGGGGAGCCGCTGGCCGAACACCCCGCAGGAGTCGGGACGCTGCTGGTCCGTCATCACCACGAGGACGTTGGGCTGCACGACCGGAGACTACGGCGGGGTGCGGCGCCGGCGTCGGCCTGATACCCTAGGGGGTATGTGCAGACGAGTGAACTGTCGGAAGTGCGGGAAGCCGTCGTGGAGCGGCTGCGGTGCCCACGTCGAGCAGGTGCTGGGCGACGTCCCGGCCGCGGAGCGGTGCCAGTGCGGCGCCAAGGGGTCGGCGTCCGAGCCGGCCGCCGCTACTCCTCGCCGGGGCTGGTTCCGCCGCTGACCGTGGCCGGGCGGCCCTCGTCGGGCCGCCGGCGCAGCAGCACCCAGGAGAAGTGCTGGAAGGTGCCCGACGGCGTGAGGTGGTCCTCGTCGGCCGCGTGCACCAGGTCGAAGGCGCGGGCGAAGACGCTGGCCAGCGCAGCGGTCGAGTAGCGGGAGACCGGCAGCCCGGAGCAGGTCGGTGGACCGTCCTCCGAGAACGTGCCGACGACCAGGTGCCCGCCCACGGCGACGCAGCGGGCCGCCAGGTCGACGTAGCGGGCGACGTCGTCCGGCTGCGTCAGGAAGTGGAACACCGCCCGGTCGTGCCACAGGTCCCACGTCCGGCCGGGCGTCCAGTCCAGGACGTCGGCGTGCACCCACACCACCCGGTTGTCCGGGGCACGGGCCGCGAGGCGCCGACGGGCCTCGTCGAGCGCGACCCCCGACACGTCGACGACCGTGACGTCGGCCGTCCCCTCCGCCACCAGTCGGTCGACCAGCACCGAGGTGCCGCCCCCGACGTCCACGACGGAGGTGGTGGGCGACGTCCCGGCGCGGTGGAGGAGCCCGACCGACGTCGACATGTCCGGCGTGAACCAGCTGACGCGGGCCGAGCCGGTGTCGCGGTACCGGCCGTCCCAGTGGTCGGACGGTGAGCGCGTGCCGCCGGCGTCGGTGCCCACAGGCTCAGGCCGGGGCGGGGCACACGGCGCCGTAGCCGCCGTACACGTCGGCCACGGTCGAGAACCCCCGGGAGCGCAGCAGCGAGGCTGCGGTGGCCGAGCGGTACCCGCCGGCGCAGTAGACGACCGTCGGCCGCTGCGGGTCCAGCTCGTCGAGCCGGTCGAGCAGGTTGGGCAGCGGCAGGTTCACCGCGCCGTCGACCATGCCGCCCTCGCACTCGGTGGGGTTGCGGACGTCGACCAGCTGGAGGTCCGGCAGGTCCTGCTGCCACTCCTGCAGCTCCGCCGCGGTCACCCGGGGTGCCGTCGTGGCCAGCTCGGGGTGCTCGAGCAGCGCCTGGTCCAGACCCTCGAGCGCGCCGACCACGTGGTCGAAGCCGATGCGGGCGAGCCGGACACGGGCCTCGGACTCACGGCCGGGCTCGGTCACCAGGACCACCTGCTGGCCGGGGCGCAGCACGTCGCCCGCGTACTCCGCGAACCGGCCGTCCAGGCCGACGTTGACGGACCCGCGCAGGTGGCCGGAGGCGAACATCTCGGCGGGCCGCCCGTCCACGACGACCGCCCCGTCGGCCTGGAGGCCGAGCACCTCCGACAGCTCGAGCGCGGGGGTGGCCTCGTGGTCGTCGAGGAGCTCGCGCTCGCGACGGTTCGAGTCGGCGGCGAACGCGAAGTAGAGCGGCGCCACCGACTGGCCCTGGGTGACGGCCTCGACGAACTGGTCCTCCGTCATGGGCTGGACGGCGTAGTTGGTGCGGCGCTGCTCGCCGACGGTGGACTCGACCGAGGCGGACAGGTTCTTGCCGCACGCCGACCCTGCGCCGTGGGCGGGGAACACCCGGGTGGCGTCCGGCAGCGTCATCAGCTGCTCGTGCACCGACTGGTAGAGCTTCCGGGCGAGACCGTCGGCGGTCCACCCGACCGAGGTCAGCAGGTCGGGCCGGCCGACGTCGCCGATGAAGAGCGTGTCGCCGGTGAGCACGCCCCACGGCTCGGCGTCGTCGGCGTGCTCCCAGACCACCACGGAGATGGACTCCGGGGTGTGCCCGGGCGTGTGGCGGACCTCCAGGGTGACGTCGCCGAGCGAGAGGCGCTGGCCGTGGGCGAGGCCCTCGGTCGGGAAGTCGGCGACCGCCTCGCTGCCGTAGGAGATGACCGCGCCGGTCGCGGCGGCCAGCTCCAGGTGCCCGGAGAGGAAGTCGGCGTGGAAGTGGGTCTCCACCACCCGCTCGATGTGCAGGCCCAGGCGCTCGGCGTCCTCGAGGTACTGCGACACGTCGCGCTGCGGGTCGACCACGACCGCCCGGCCGGTGGTCTCGTCCCCGACGAGGTAGCTGAAGAGCGAGAGGCAGGCGAGTTCGTACTGCTGGAAGATCATGGTGGTCCTCGTTGTCCGTGTACCCAGCGCCAACCCAGTCCGCCCGGGAGGTATTTCTACCCCGTGGGGTATCTGGCGCTGCGGGACCACTCTACCCCGTGGGGTACTTGTAGGCTGCGGGCATGGCCGCACGACCCGATCCTCAGCCCGGCATGGTCCTCGAGCAGGACACTCTGGACGACCTCCTCCGCCGGCTCCGCAAGGTCGAGGGCCAGGTGCGGGGCATCCAGGGCATGCTCACCGACGAGCGGGACTGCCGCGACGTCGTGACCCAGATCGCGGCGGCCAACAAGGCGCTCGAGCAGGTGGGGTTCCTGCTGGTGTCCGCCGGGCTCACGTGGTGCCTGTCGGACCCCGACCGCTCCCGGCAGGCCGGGTACGACCTCTCCGACGTCCAGCGGATGTTCCTCAAGCTGGCCTAGTTCCCGCTGCCGGGCCGCCGTCCCGGCAAGGATGGCCGCATGCCGTCCCCGTCCGACGACCTCACCCACGCCCCTCCTGCCGGCACCGTCGATGGCGACGCCCCGCCGCGCGCCGGGCTCGTGCTCCTGACGCTGATCCTGGTCGCCACCGTCGCCAACCTGAACCTGTCGGTGGCCAACGTGGCCCTGCCCGAGATCGGCACGGCGTTCTCGGCGACGCAGGTCCAGATCAACCTGGTTGCCGTCGGCTACTCGCTGGGCCTGGCGGCGTCCGTCCTCTACCTCGGCGCCGTCGGCGACCGCTACGGCCGCAAGCTCCTGCTCGTGACGGGCACTGCGCTGGCGGTCCCGGTCTCGATGCTGGCGGCGTGGGCCCCGAGCATCTGGTTCCTCGTCGGTGCCCGCATCGCCGGCGGGCTGGCGGCGGGCATGGCCTTCCCCACCACGCTGGCCCTCATCACGGCACTGTGGTCCGGCTCCCGCCGCACCCGCTCGATCGCGCTCTGGTCGGCACTGGGCGGGGCCATGGCCGCGCTCGGTCCGCTGGTGGCCGGCCTCCTGCTGGAGCGCTTCTGGTGGGGCTCGCCGTTCCTGTTCACGGTGCCGCTGGCCGCCGTGGCCGTGGTGCTGGCCGTGCGGGTGGTGCCCGCGCACGTCAACGAGGGCACCGAGCGGGTGGACCACCTGGGCGGCGTGCTGTCGGTGCTGATGGTGGCCTCGGTCGTCGCCGCCATCACCTTTGCGCCGGAGCCCAGCCTGGAGCGCGCCGCGCTCGTGCTCGCCGGGCTCGGCGTCGTGCTGGTCGTGCTGTTCGTGGTCCGGGAGCGCCGGGTGGACAACCCGCTCTACGACCTGCGGTACGCCGCCCGGCCGACGTTCTGGGTCGCGGGGGTGGCGGGCATCGTGGTCTTCGGCTCGCTCATGGGCGGCGTGTTCATCGCGCAGCAGTACCTGCAGAACGTCGAGGGGTACAGCCCGCTCGCCGCCGGCTCGTCGGTCCTGCCGGCGGCGCTGGTCATGGTGGTGGTGGCGCCCCGGTCGGCCCGCCTGATCGAGTCCATCGGCTCGCGGGCGACGCTCCTGACGGGGTACGCCTTCTGCCTGGCGGGGCTCCTGGTGATGCTGCTGGTGTGGACCGAGGGCACCGCCTACGTCTGGATCGCACTGGGGTTCATGCTGGTGGGCGCGGGCGTGGGGCTCGCCGGCGCGCCGGCGTCCCGCTCCCTGACCGGTTCGGTGCCGGTGACCCGGGTGGGGATGGCGTCGGGCACCGCGGACCTGCAGCGCGACCTCGGCGCCGCCGTGATGCAGTCGGTCATGGGGGCCCTGCTGACCGCCGGGTACGCCTCGGCCGTCGCGGCCACCATCGACGCCGCCCCCGAGAGCACCCAGGCGATGATCCCGGCGCAGGCGCGCGCCACGCTGGCGGCGTCCTACTCCAGCGCGGCCGAGGTCGCGGCCCGCTACCCCGAGTACGAGGACCAGATCATCGCGGCGGCCCGGACCAGCTTCCTGAACGGGCAGGCGTGGGCGTACTCGGCGGCAGCCGCGGCCGTCGTGCTCGCCGCAGTGGTCGTGGCGGTGTGGTTCCCCCGCAAGGACGAGGAGCGCGCCGTGCTGGCCCGCTATGCCGCCGAGGACGCAGTACCGTCCGGGACGAGCTGACCCAGTTCACCGACGGCCGGCGTCGACCGGCAGGCAGGAGCAGCCCCGTGGGCACCAACGGAGCCGGCACGACCCGGTACGTCATGAAGAGCAAGTTCGGGATGGGCCGCGACTTCGCCGTGACCGACCCGGAGGACCAGCAGCTGTTCTACGTGGACGGCAAGGTCGGGGCGACCCCGAAGGCCGACATCCAGGACGCCGGCGGCCAGGTGGTCTACAAGGTGCACGGCAGCTTCCTGGGCGTCCCGAAGAAGATGAGCATCGAGGACGCGGCCGGCAACGAGGTCGCCTCGATGAAGGCGAAGATGTTCTCGCCCATCAAGACCAAGGTGAAGATGCAGCTCGCCGACGGGTCCGAGTGGCACGTCGAGGGCTCGCTCATCGAGAAGAACTACTCGATCGAGTGCAACGGCGCGACGGTCGTCGAGATCTCCCAGAAGTGGGTCACCGTCCGCGACTCGTACTCCCTCGAGGTCGCCGACGGCGTCGAGCCCGCCTTCGCCGTGGCAGTGGTCTGGGCGATCGACCGCTGGGTCGAGCGGGACTAGCGGGTCCCGGCGCGGCGCTCGGCCGCGGCCGCTGGACGCGTCAGGCGCCGTGCCGGCGCAGGACGACCCAGCTGAACTCCTGGGCCGCGCCGGCCGGCGTGATGTGGGTCTCCGGCTCCGACCACACGAGGTCGAAGTCGTCCTCGAACACCGCGGCCAGCCCCTCGAGCGAGTAGCGGGCGACGGGCAGGCCCGAGCACGTGAGCGGGCCCTCCTCGGAGAACGTGCCGATCACGGCGTGGCCGCCCGGCACGACGGCCCGCGCCACCAGCTGTCGGTAGAGCTCGATGTCGGCGTCGGTGTTCACGAAGTGGAACATCGCCCGCTCGTGCCACACGTCCCACTGCCGCGCCGGCTCCCACTCCAGCACGTCCACCACCACGGTGGCGGCAGCGCCCGGCGGGAGGCGTCCGGCGGCCGTGTCGAGCGCGACCTGCGAGACGTCCACGAGCGTGAGGTCGGTGTGGCCCCGCTCGACCAGCCGGTCGACGAGCAGCGACGCGCCGGCGCCGACGTCGACCACCGACCCGTCCAGACCGACCCCCGTGCGGTCCAGGAGCGCGAGCGACACGCGCGGCTCCGGGGAGAACCAGCTCACGTTGCGGTAGCCGACCTTGGCGTAGCGCTGGTCCCAGTGGGTGGGTCGGTCGATGGTCATAGGGCCCCACCACGACCGTAGCGGCACCGGCCGCCCACCGGGCGCGCCGGGAAGCGCCGACGGTCGCTGAAGTAGCGTGCGGCCCATGCCGGACTACCGCTCTCGCACCACGACCCACGGCCGCAACATGGCCGGCGCCCGCGCCCTGTGGCGGGCCACGGGCATGACCGACGAGGACTTCGAGAAGCCGATCATCGCGATCGCCAACTCGTTCACGCAGTTCGTGCCGGGCCACGTGCACCTGAAGGACCTGGGCCAGCTGGTGGCGGAGGAGGTCGCCGCGTCGGGCGGCGTGGCCAAAGAGTTCAACACGATCGCCGTGGACGACGGGATCGCCATGGGGCACGGCGGCATGCTCTACAGCCTCCCGAGCCGCGACCTGATCGCCGACTCGGTCGAGTACATGGTCAACGCGCACTGCGCCGACGCACTGGTCTGCATCTCCAACTGCGACAAGATCACGCCGGGCATGCTCATGGCCGCGCTCCGGCTGAACATCCCGGCGGTGTTCGTCTCCGGCGGCCCGATGGAGGCCGGCAAGACCCGTCTGGCGGGCAGCGAGGTCAAGGTCGACCTGATCTCGGCGATGATGACCGCCGGCGACAAGAGCGTGAGCGACGAGGACGTCGCTGCGGTGGAGCGGTCGGCGTGCCCGACCTGCGGCTCGTGCTCGGGCATGTTCACCGCCAACTCGATGAACTGCCTGACGGAGGCCCTCGGCCTCTCGCTGCCGGGCAACGGGACGGTCGTGGCCACCCACGCCGACCGTGAGCAGCTGTTCCTGCGGGCCGGGCGCACCGTGGTCGACCTGGCCCGCCGCTACTACGAGAAGGACGACGAGTCGGTCCTGCCGCGCAACATCGCCAACCGGACGGCGTTCGAGAACGCGATGGCGCTCGACATCGCCATGGGCGGCAGCACCAACACCGTGCTGCACATCCTGGCGGCGGCGCACGAGGGCGAGGTCGACTTCACGATGGCCGACATCGACGCCCTGTCCCGCAAGGTGCCCAACATCTGCAAGGTGGCCCCGGCGACCGACAAGTACCACGTGGAGGACGTCCACCGGGCGGGCGGGATCCCGGCCATCCTGGGCGAGCTCGACCGGGCGGGCCTGATCGACACCTCGGCCCCCACGGTCCACAGCGAGACCCTGGGCGCCGCGCTCGACGAGTGGGACGTCGCCCGCAGCACGTGCACCGCCGAGGCCCGGCACTTCTGGTCGGCCGGCCCGGCGGGCATCCCGACGCAGGTCGCGTTCAGCCAGGACACCCGCTGGCCGTCGCTGGACGAGGACCGGGCGTCGGGCTGCATCCGGTCGGTGGACCACGCCTACACCAAGGAGGGCGGCCTGGCCGTCCTGTTCGGCAACCTGGCCGAGGACGGCTGCATCGTGAAGACCGCGGGCGTGGACGAGGAGATCTTCCACTTCTCCGGCCCGGCGCGCGTCTACGAGAGCCAGGACGACGCGGTCGAGGGGATCCTGGGCGAGGAGGTCCAGGCCGGCGACGTGGTGGTCGTCCGCTACGAGGGGCCCAAGGGCGGGCCGGGCATGCAGGAGATGCTGTACCCGACCACCTACATCAAGAGCCGCGGCCTGGGGAAGGAGTGCGCCCTGCTGACCGACGGCCGCTTCTCCGGCGGCACCTCCGGGCTGTCGATCGGCCACGCCTCGCCGGAGGCCGCCGAGGGTGGGCTCATCGGCCTGGTCCGGACCGGCGACACCATCACCATCGACATCCCGAGCCGGTCCATCACGCTGGACGTCCCCGACGACGAGCTGGCGGCCCGGCGCGCGGCCGAGGAGGCCCGCGGCGCCGCGGCGTGGACGCCCCAGGACCGGGACCGCACCGTGTCCCTGGCGCTGCAGGCCTACGCGGCCATGACGACCGCGGCGTCCCGCGGGGCCGTCCGGGACCTGTCGCAGCTGCGGCGGGCCTGAGCCCGTTCAGTCCCGCGGGCCGGCCAGCCAGTCGCGGACCCCTGCCGCCGCCGCGACCGCCGTGCTGAACGTCGCCTGCAGCAGGTAGCCGCCCGTCGGGGCCTCCCAGTCGAGCATCTCGCCAGCCACGAAGGTCCCGGGTCGTCGCCGCAGCATGAACCGCTCGTCGACCTCGTCGAAGGCGATGCCGCCGGCGGTCGAGATCGCCCGGTCGACGGGCTGGACGCCGGTCAGCGTGACCGGGCACGACCGCACGAGCCGGGCCATCTCGACGGGGTCGTCGGGCAGGACCTGGCCGGCCTCCCGCAGCAGTGCGACTGCCACCGGCGGGAGTCCGGCGGCCCGGCGCAGCCAGCGTGACGCAGACTCCTTGGGGCGGCGGGCCGCCAGCCGGGCCGCCAGCGCGTCGACGGGCACGTCGGGCCGGAGGTCGACCTGCAGGACCGTCGGGCGGCCGTCGTCGAGCGACGCACGGAGCAGCGGGGAGAGTGCGTAGACGGCCGTGCCCTCGATCCCGTCGTCGCCGAGCATCGCCTCGCCCCGGACCGTGCGGTCCCCGAAGGTGAGCGCAACGTTCTTGAGGGGGTCGCCGGCGTGGCGCGCCGTGAAGTACGCCGACCAGGCGACCGTGAACCCGCAGTTGGACGGACGGAGGTCGGCCACGGTGATGCCGGCGTCCCGCAGGGTGGTGGTCCAGGTGCCGTCGGACCCGGTCCGGGCCCAGCTGCCGCCGCCGAGCGCGAGCACGGTCGCGTCGGCGCGGAGCACGACCTCCTCGTGGTCCGGCCCGAGGAACGACGGGCCGTCGTCGGCCCACCCGGTCCACCGCAGCCCGAACTGGAGGCCGACGCCGAGCCGGTCCAGCCGGTCGAGCCACGCCGAGAGGAGCGCCGTGGCCCGGAACGACTCGGGGAACACGCGGTCGCTCGAGCCGACGAACGTCGGCTGGCCCAGGCCCGCCGACCAGGCCCGCAGGTCGTCGGGCGAGAAGGCGCGCACGGCGGGCTCGAGGCGTGCTCGGGCCGGTCCGTACCGGTCGAGGAACTGTGCGAGCGGCTCGGTGTGGGTCAGGTTGAGGCCGCCACGGCCGGCGACCAGGAGCTTGCGGCCTGCCGAGGCCATGTGGTCCACGACGGTGACCCGGTGGTCGGGCGCGAGCCGCTCGGCCACGGTCAGCCCGGCGGGGCCGGCGCCCACGACCACGACACGGGGGCGGTCGGGGGCCTGGTCCGGGCCGTCGTCGAGGATCACGTCCGGACCCTAGGGGTGGGGCGGGGGAGCGGCCGGGAGGGTGCCGCGGGCGGCCGTGCAGCACCTACTGAACGTTCGTTAGGGTGTTGGGGCGCGTCAGGGGTGGCGCGGCACGTGTCAGACGGGAGCAGCACATGAGCCCTGCGGGTACCACCATCGACCTGTCGGCGGTCGACTTCACCGACCCCCACACCTACGACGACCCGTGGGACCTCTACCGGGCGCTGCGGGACCTCGACGGCTTCCACTACGACGCGGCCAACGACCTCTACATCGTCGCCCGGCACGAGGACGTCTTCCACATGAGCCGTGAGGACGACCTCTACTGCTCGAAGTTCGGCGTGCGCCCGAAGATCGCCGGCGACATGTCGATCATCACCCTCGACGGGGAGGAGCACGTCCGGACCCGCCGCCTCATCAACCAGGGCTTCACGCCGCGCCGGGTGCGGGACCTGATGCCCCACGTGCGCGAGCTGACCAACCAGACGCTCGACCAGATCGCGGACCAGGGCCACATCGACTTCGTCGAGCAGTTCGCCATCCACGTGCCGCTCATCATCATCTGCGACCTCATGGGTCTCGACGCAGAGCAGCGGATGAAGATGTACCGCTGGTCGGACGCCATGATGGCGGGCGACGGGCACACCGAGGCCGACGACCCCGTGCTGCACGCCGCGGCCGAGGCGTTCGGCGAGTTCGCCATGATGTGCCTCGAGCTCATCGCCGAGCGTCGGGCGGACCCGAAGGACGACCTGATCTCCGTCCTCACCCAGGCCTTCGACGACGGTGCGCTCGAGAAGGAGCACAAGGCCTACCAGGGCGTCGACGCCGACACGATCGCTGCGCTGCAGGAGAGCCACGGCGCCCTGGGCGACGACGAGCTGCTCGCCTTCCTGGCCGTGCTGCTGGTGGCCGGCAACGAGACGACCCGGAACGCCATCACCGGCGGGATGCTGGCGCTGAGCCTCTTCCCGGAGCAGAAGCAGCTGATGCTCGACAACCTCGACATCGACGACTTCATGGACACGGCCGTGGACGAGATCATCCGGTACGTCTCGCCGGTCCTGAACTTCATCCGGACCGTCACGACCGACCACGAGTACAAGGGCACCCAGTTCAAGGAGGGCGACCGCGTCCTGCTGATGTACCCGTCGGCCAACCGCGACGAGCGGGTGTTCGACGACCCGGACGTGCTGGACCTTCAGCGCGACCCCAACCCGCACCTGGCGTTCGGCATCGGCCCGCACTTCTGCCTGGGCGCCAACCTGGCCCGGATGGAGGTCAAGCTGGTGTTCCAGGAGCTGCTCGCCCGGCTGCCCGACATCGTGATCGACCCCGACGCGCAGCTCGACCGCGGCGAGTCCTCGCTGGTGATCGCGCTGCAGCACCTTCCTGCGACCTTCACGGCCTGCCCCGTCGCCCACTGACGGCCGCGCCGGGCGGCCGTGCCGCCGGTCAGAGCAGCCCGGTGACGGCGCCGCCGTCGACACCCATGGCGATGCCGCTCACGAACCCGGCAGGCTCCGAGCACAGGAACGCCACGACCTTCCCGAAGTCGGCCGGGTCGCCGGCCCGCCCGGTCACGCCGCGCTCGACCATGCGGTCCGTGGCGTGGAGCCCGGGGCACGCCAGGTTGACCGTGATGCCGTCGTCGGCCAGGTCGGCCGCCGCAGTCTTGGCCCAGGCCCACAGCGCGGCCCGCGCCGCGTTGGACAGCGCCAGGTCCGGGATCGGCTGCCGCACGGCGACCGACGTGATGCAGCAGATGCGGCCCCACCCGGCGGCGCGCATGTGGGGGACCGCGGCGCGAGCGAGCCGCACCGACGACAGCATGTTGGCGTCGAACGCGGCGGCGAGCTGCGCGTCGTCCACCTC
>CAIYXG010000249.1 GCA_903930035.1 uncultured Actinomycetes bacterium
CGGCGGCACACCCGTCGGTCGCGGACTTCTGCCAGCTGTGGACCCGCGCCATGGCCGGGTTCGTGGCCGATGCGGCCGACGACCCGGTGCCGCCGGCCGACCTGCAGGTGGGGTTCGCGTGCTGCACGGTGCTCCTCGGCACCGGCCTCGAGGACGACGCCGCGGCCGACCGGCTGGTCGACGAGGTGCTGACCGCCGCCGTCGCCTCGGGCGTGCCGGTCGACGTCGAGACGCACCGGGGGACGGTGACCCAGGACATCTGGCGGACGCTCCGGCTGGTGGAGCGGCACCCGGACCTGCGCTTCAACGCCGACCTCTCGCACTGGTACACCGGCCACGAGCTCGGCATGCGCGACATGGGGGCCACGGCCGAGCTGCTCGCCCCGGTGCTGGACCGGGTGCGGTACTTCCACGGCCGCATCGGGACGTCGGGCGCCGTCCAGGTCGACGTGGGCGACGGCGACCCGGCGGCACACCCGTCGGTCGCGGACTTCTGCCAGCTGTGGACCCGCGCCATGGCCGGGTTCGTGGCCGATGCGGCCGACGACCCGGTGCCGCCGGCCGACCTGCAGGTGGGGTTCGCGCCCGAGCTGCTGCCGGCCGAGGTGGGCTATGCCCGGCTCGTGCCCGGGCCCGACGGCTCGCTGGTGGAGGAGGGCGACCGCTGGGCCCAGGCCCTGGTGCTCACCGGCCTGGCCGAGCGCTGTTTCGCCACCGCGACCGCCCCGTAGCCGGCCCGCGGCCACCGTTCCGCTGTCACACCCGTGCCCGATGATGGGGGGCCACGGAACGGAGGACGGATGAACGACGACCATGTGTGCGACCAGGAGCGGGAGCTCGCGGAGGCCCTGCGCGAGGGCCGCCCCCTCGAGGACCTCGCCGACCTGCGGGTCGACGCCGGCCGCTGGCAGACCAACTGCGGCGACGCGACCCGCGGCGTGGAGCTGCTGGAGCAGGCCGTGCGCGACCTGACGACGCTGCACGGCGCCGACTCGCACGAGGTGCTGGACGTCCGCGGCCTGCTGGGCCGCGCGCTCACCGAGGCCCGCCGCTACGACGAGGCCGAGGAGCTGCTGGCCCAGGTGCTGGTGGCGCGCGACCAGCGGTGTGGCCCCGACCACCCGCTGACGCTGATCGCCCGCGGCAACCTGGGCCGGTGCGTCCGGATGGCCGGCCGCCCGCAGGAGGCCCTGCTCATGGCCACCAACCTGCTCGAGGACCGTCAGCGGGTCCTGGGCCCGGAGCACCCGGCCACGCTCGACAGCATGGGCCACGTCGCGCACGCGCTCGGGGCCCTCGGCCACTGCCGCGAGGCCGCCGACCTGTTCGACGAGCAGGGGGCGCTGCGGTCGGCCACCCTGGGCCCGGACCACTGGTCCACCCAGCAGTCCCGCCACAACGCCACCACCATGCGCTGCCGGGCGGCGGGCCCGGACGCCGACGTCACCGAGCTCGAGCAGATGGTGCTCGAGTGTGTGCGGGACCTGGGGGAGGACCACGCCAGCACCCTGACGGCCCGCGGTCTGCTGGCCGGGGCCCTCCAGCAGGCCGGCCAGGACGAGCGCGCCGTCGACGTGCTCGTCCAGCTGGTGGCCGACCGGACCCGGCTCTACGGCCGGAGCCACCCGGCCACGCTGACCAGCCGCCGGATGCTCATCGAGTCGCAGCTGGCGCTGGGCCGGACCGACGCGGTGTTCGCCACGGCGTCGGAGTTCCTCGACGACGTCATCGAGCGGTTCCCCGAGGCCAACGTCGACGGCATCAACGCCACCTGGACCGTGGCGATGGCCGTGGTCTCGGCGCTGGAGGTCGTGGCCGACGAGGACCCCGAGTCGTGCATCGACGACGAGCTGCTGGCGATGTTCGAGGACCTGGCCCAGCTGGTCGACGACGCCGCGTGCGCCGTGCTGGAGCCCGACCACCCGCTGCGGCGGGAGGTCGAGCAGACCATGAACGCCTACTGGGAGGGCCTCGGCGAGGTCTAGCCGGCGAGCGTGCCGCCG
>CAIYXG010000250.1 GCA_903930035.1 uncultured Actinomycetes bacterium
AGGAAGACGTCGCCGTCCTCGTCGACCACGCCGACCTGGTCGTCCTCGACCCCGCTCATACGAAGTCGACCTCGTACTCGACGCAGGACTGGTCGATGCGGCCCGTCAGCCCCCAGGAGTCGGCCCGGTTGAAGTTGTCGGCCACCCACCGGAGGACGTCGGTGTCGCGCGGCAGGCCAAGGTTCTCCATCATCTGGGGCACGTGCTCACTACGGACCATGGTGTTGACCTGGACGGAACCGTCGGGGCTGTCGGCCATGGGGCCCTCGGTCAGCTCGCACACGAGCAGCGAGCCGTCGTCCTCGGTGGACGCCCACATGCTCAGGACCGATCCGTCCTCCCGCTCCTCGTAGCGGAGCAGGACCACGCCGTCCTTGCTGATCTTCCCGAGGTGCTCCTCGGCGACCTCCAGGTTGCTCTTCTTCCTGGCCATCTGGCCTCCTCTCTCCGACCCCGAACCTAGGCCGCACCTGCGACACGGCACCGCCGATTCCGGGCCCTGTACCGGGACTCGGCGAACATGTTGAATGTCGGCGGGGGAGGAGCACCGGGCATGAGCGACACACCGCAGGGGCCGGGTTGGTGGATGGCGTCGGACGGCAAGTTCTACGCGCCCGAGCTGCACCCAGCGGCCCAGTCTCCGGTGCCCCTCGACCCTCGCGCTGGGTCCTCGGCGCAGGCCAAGGCCGACAAGCTTCGGGCCGACGCAGAGAAGTGGGAGCGCGGCGCCGAGGGGGAGCGCATGACCGCTGCGGCGTTGGCGGCGCTGCCTGCCGGCTGGGTGGCCGTCCATGACCTTCACGTACCGGGTTCCCGGGCCAATGCCGACCACGTGGTGGTGGGGCCCAACGGCGTGTGGGTGGTCGACTCGAAGGCGTACACCGGGGAGTACCGCCACGGCAGCGACACGCTCTGGCGCGGCCGCTACCCGATACGGCGCGAGTGCCGCACGCTCGACTTCATCACAGGGAGCGTGTCGTCGTTCCTCGAGGTGCCGGCGTGGTCGTGCATGTGCTTCACGCACGCCACGCTGCCGAGCCCGGTGGTCGACCTGCCGACGGTGCGGGTGTGCTCGGTCGGGATGCTCCCTGCCGTCCTGACCAGCGGTCCGGCGCGCTACTCGCCGGACCAGGTCGAGATGATTGCGGCTCGGGCCCGCACACTCGTGGTGCCGCGCCGAGCGGCCGCCGAGCCCGCAGCGCCGATTCCCACCGGTGCGGCAGTCGACCCCGAAGCGCCCCGCCGGCCCCGCCCCGCCCCCACCACGCCTGCGGCCCGGGCGCGACCGTCGTCGCCTGCTCCAAGGAAGGCGCCGTCGGCTCCTGCGGGCCGCAAGAGGCCGCAGGGGCAGAGGCAGAGGCAGAAGGGCCCCACGCCTGGCGGGGTGGTGCTGCAGGCGGTCGTCGTGATCGTGGCGCTGGTGGTCGTCATGAAGGTGGTCGCCGGAATGGCGGACGACCCGCCGTCGGTGCCGGCCGTCCCGACATCGGTGGTGACGACGGCCTGCCCTGTTCAACCCTGTTGACGCAGTCGTGCCGCTGCTGCAGCGGAGCGCCGAGCACCACCGGCCCGGACCATTGGTGCCCTGCCCCGGACGCGGCTTGACTTGTCCCCGAGGGAAGGAGGTCGGCCCGTGCAGCACACCGCCACTGCGACCGAGGCGAACCGTGTGGACGTGGCCGGTTACTTCCGGTCGATGCCGGACCAGCCGTGGGCCGCCGCCGTCTTCGGGCTGACCTCGGAGCACCTCTACCTGCGTCCGGGCCACGCCGACGCTGCGACCGCCGTGCCGCTCGAGCGGCTCGCCCTGCAGTCGGTCAGTGGGCTCGACGAGGTGGGACCGGCCCAGGACGGCGTCATGTGG
>CAIYXG010000251.1 GCA_903930035.1 uncultured Actinomycetes bacterium
CCGGTAGTCGCGCGGGGCCGGGCCACGGCCGCCGCCGATCGGGCCGAAGGGCGACGCGGCGCGCACCTCGTAGCGGCGCACGACGCTGGAGGTGGCCAGGCAGATGCCCACCAGCACCAGCAGGTCGCCGATCGACAGCACGTGGCCCCACGGCAGCGGGATGGTGGCGCCCAGGAAGCCGAGCGTGGCGCCGGCCCCGCTGGTGCGGCCGCCGGTGAGGACCAGCTCCGAGACGTCGGACTCGGGGACGACCCCGGCCGACACGAGCGCCGACGGGCTCACCGGCATGCCCCAGTTGAGGAGCGACACCAGGAAGTTCAGGCCGAGCCCGGTGGCCACCACGACCATCCCGCCGACGCGCACGTTCACGACGGCGAAGAAGAGCAGGCCGCCGTAGGTCGCGATGCGGAGGAACGAGACGAACCACCCGGTCCACGGGAGCAGGTCCAGCAGGACCGTCATGCCGACGCCGGCGGCGAGCAGCTGCCACAGCGGCGGTCGCCAGCCGAGCAGGTTGTCGAGGCGTCCGCCCCCGCGCAGCCCCAGGAAGATCCCGAGCCCCAGAGCGAGCAGTGTCGGCAACAACCCCACGGGCAGGAAACTAGCGTGCGCCCCCATGGCCGACGACGAGGTGCGCTACGAGGTCCGCGACGGTGTCGCCACCCTCACCATCGACCGTCCCGAGCGCCGCAACGCGCTGAGCTGGACGGTCATTGCCGGGCTCCGTGAGCACGTGGCCCTGGCCCGGCAGGACCCGGAGGTCCGCGTCCTGGTGCTGACCGGTGCCGGGGACAAGGCGTTCTGCGCCGGTGCCGACCTGGGCGGCATGCGGGCCGACTCGTCCTACGCCGAGGTGCACGAGGCCCGCGGCGAGCTGGCCGCGCTGTTCGAGGACCTGTGGTCGCTGGGCAAGCCGACCGTGGCCAAGGTGCGGGGCTACGCGCTCGCCGGCGGCTTCGGGCTGGCGCTGAGCTGCGACCTGGTGGTGGCCGCCGAGGACGCCCAGTTCGGCACGCCCGAGATCGACGTCGGCCTGTGGCCGTACATGATCACGGTGCCGCTGTGCCGCTCCATGCCGCCCAAGCGCGTGCTGGAGCTCATGATGACCGGCCGCCGGATCGGCGCGGCCGAGGCCGACCGCCTGGGGGTCCTCGCCCGGGTCGTGCCGGCCGACGACCTGGACGCCGAGGTCGACGCGCTCGCCGCCACGCTGGCCGCCAAGTCCCCGGCCGTCATGCGGCTGGGCCGCGACTCGTTCTACGCCGTCTGGGACCAGGCGGCCGCCGACGCCCTCCGCCTGCTGCACCCGATGCTCACGGTCACCACCGAGCTCGAGGACGCGGCCGAGGGCATCGCCGCGTTCATGGAGAAGCGCCCACCGGTCTGGAAGGGCCGGTAGGCCTGACCGGTACCGTCCGGCAGCAAAGGGGACACATGGCCGACGAGCCCGAGGTCGACGAGCGCTACAACTGGGGCCCGCTGGTGGCCGACCTGGCGGCGCGCCGCGAGGCCGCGCTGGCCATGGGCGGCCCGGAGCGCGTCGAGCGGCAGCGCAGCCTGGGCAAGTGGCCGGTGCGCGAGCGCCTCGACGCCCTGCTCGACCCCGGCACCTTCACCGAGTTCGGACTGCTGGCCGACCACATGGAGCCGAGCCTGGCCCACAAGGGGTCGTTCGCCGCCGACGGCTGCGTCACCGGTGTCGGCCAGGTCGACGGACGCCGGGTCGCGGTCTGCGCCTACGACTTCACCGTGCAGGCCGGGTCCATGGGCCGGGTCAACGAGCTCAAGGTCAGCCGCATGCGCGAGCTGGTCCTGCGCCAGCGGATCCCGCTGGTGTGGCTGCTCGACTCGGCGGGCGCCCGCATCACGTCCGACGCCGGGTCGACCTTCGCCGGCAACGGCGCCCTGTTCCGCGAGCAGGTCGCGCTCTCGGGCGTGGTGCCGCAGGTGGCGGCGATGATGGGCCACTGCGCGGCGGGCACGGCGTACATCCCGGCGCTGGCCGACTTCGTCCCCATGGTGAAGGGCACGTCGTCCATGGCGCTGGCCGGCCGGCACCTGGTGAAGGCCGCCACCGGCGAGGACGTCACCGAGGAGGAGATGGGCGGCTCCGAGGTCCACACCAAGGTCTCGGGCGTGGCCGACATGGAGGTCGCCGACGACGCCGAGTGCCTGGC
>CAIYXG010000252.1 GCA_903930035.1 uncultured Actinomycetes bacterium
CGCCGCGCTGCCGCCCGTCCTCCGCGAGATCACGCTCGGCCGGCTGCACGACTGGTACGTCGACGACGCCGGACGGGACCGGACCTACCGGGACGTCCGTCGTTTCGACGAGCCCCTGCTCGACCTGGACGACGTGGCCGACGCCGTCGACGACCTGCAGGACTGAGCCGCGCCCGTCAGCCCAGGGTGCGGAACGGCGCCGCGGCCTCCAGGTCCAGCGCCAGCTGCAGGAGCAGCCGCTCGGCCCCGACCGGCCCGGTGAACATCACCCCGACCGGCAGGTGGGTCGCCTCGTCGTGGCCGAGCGGCAGGCTGATCGAGGGCTCGCCCGTGGCGTTGGCCAGCGGCGTGAACCCCACCCAGTCCTCCACCCTCGGGAACAGCTGGTCGAACGGCAGGGTGGTGGCCAGGTGGCCGAGCGGCGGCGCCACGGTGTTGGTCACCGGGCTCATGACCAGGTCGAACGACCGGTACACGGCGTCCTGCACCTTGGTGGACGCGCGCAGGCGGCGGACGGCGCCCGGGGAGCGGCGCAGGTCGGCGCGGAACATGGCGGCGAGCCCGCGCGTGAGGTCGGACAGCCGGGCGGTGTCGAAGGCCCGGCCGTAGAGCCGCGGGCCGGCGACCGACACCGAGAACGCGAGCGCGGCCCAGTAGTGCTTGAAGTCGCGCTCGAACTGCTCCAGGCCGGGCAGCGAGACCGGCTCGACCGTGTGGCCGAGCGACTCGAGCAGCGACACCGCACCGTGGAGCGCGGCGCGGGTCGGGGCGTCGACGGGGCTGCCGTTGGGCGACTCCTCGACCAGGCCCAGGCGCAGCGGCCGGTCGGTGCCGCGCTCGACCAGCCCGACGGTCGGGAGCCGCGGGTTGGCGAACCGCCGCTCGGACTCGAACAGGTACATGGCGGTGTCGCGGACGGTCCGGGTGAGCAGGCCCTCGCCCAGGATGTCCACCGGCAGAAGCTTGGCGTCGGGGCTGGTGGCGAGCCGGCCGCGCGAGGGCTTGAGGCCGACCAGCCCGCAGCACGCGGCCGGGATCCGGATGGACCCGCCGCCGTCCACGCCGTGGGCGACCGGCACCACGCCGGCGGCGACCAGCGCGGCCGACCCGCTCGACGACCCGCCCGCGGTGTGGTCGGTGTTCCAGGGGTTGCGGGTGGGGGGGCTGCCGTCGGGGAACTCCGCCGACGGCGGGAACCCGAACTCCGGCAGCGAGCTCTTGCCCAGGCACACCAGTCCCATGTCCAGGATCTGGCCGGCGACCGGGGCGGTGCGCGTGGCGGGCGGGGCCGCGTCGAGCGCCGCCGTGCCCTGCTTGGTGGGCAGGCCCTCGACGTCCTCGTTGTCCTTGATGAAGGTGGGCACGCCGCCGAACGGCCCGGCCACGCCGGCGCCGGCGCGGGCCAGGGCACGCTCGAAGTCCGGGGTGACCACGGCGGCCAGCACCGGGTCGAGCCGCTCGGTGCGGGCAACCGCGGCAGCGACCACCTCGGCCGCCGACAGGTCACCCCGACGCACAGCGGCGGCGGTGGCGACACCGTCCAGCTGCGCCAGCTCGTCGTCGAACGCGTGCACCGAGGTCACCGACATGGTCAGGAGGTCACCAGAGTCGGCCCGGCACCCACAACTCCGGCAGTGAGTTGAGAACCATTCCTAAGAATGATTATCATTTCGGCCATGCACAACCTCCGCCGTACCTCCCTGCTCGCTGCCCTGACCGCCCTGGCCGTCGCCACCGGCACCGCCTGCTCGTCGGACTCAGAGACCGCAGCCCCCCGGGGCGACTGCCCGGTCGACCCGGTCACGGTCACCGTCTCGGTCGACCAGTGGAGCGACATGGTCCGGACGCTCGCGGGCGACTGCGCCGTCGTCCAGACGGTCGTCGAGTCCACCACCGCCGACCCCCACGACTTCGAGCCCACCGCCGCCGACACCGCCAAGCTCACCGGTGCCGACCTGGTCGTGGTGAACGGGCTGGGCTACGACGAGTGGGCCACCAAGGCGGTCGCCACGGCGTCCACGGCCCCGGCCGTGGTCGATGCTGCAGCTGCCGACGGCCGGTCCGAGGGCGCCAACCCGCACGTCTGGTACGACCCGGCGGCACAGGAGCAGGTGTCGGTCGCCGTGACCGACGCCCTGGTCAAGCTCCAGCCGGACGCGGCGGACTACCTGCAGGACCGCTCGGCCATCTTCGCCAAGCAGCAGGAGCCCTACCGCCAGGCGGTGGACCGTGCCGCGATGGTGTCCAAGGGCCGGACCTACGCAGCCACCGAGCCGGTCGCCGAGTACCTGGCGGACGCGCTCGGCATGACCGACGCGACGCCTGCGGGCTTTGCGCAGGCGGTCGCCAACGAGTCGGAGCCCGCCCCGGGCGACGTGGCCGAGCTGCTCGACGCACTGCGGGCCGGCAAGGTCCACGTGCTCCTGGTCAACTCGCAGGTCGAGGGGAGCCTCAACCGGCAGCTGGTGGCGGCGGCCCGCGAGGGCGACGTCGCCGTGGTGAAGGTCACCGAGACCCAGCCGCCCGGGACGACCGACTTCGTCAGGTGGCAGGTGGCCCAGCTCGAGGACCTGGCCGCCGCGGTCCAGACCGCGCCCAAGTGAGCGCACCCGTCGCGCTCCGCGACGCGTCGGTGGTCCTCGGGGACCGCACCATCTGGTCGCACGGCACCTTCGAGCTGCCCGCCGGGTCGCTCACGGCGGTGATCGGGCCCAACGGCTCGGGCAAGACCACGCTGCTCAAGATGCTGCTCGGACTGCTCCCGGCCTCGTCGGGCACGGTCCAGGTCTTCGACCTCCCGCCCGAGCGCGGCAACACCCGCATCGGGTACGTCCCCCAGCACTACACCGACCACGTCGGCAACGCCGTGCGCTGCCGGGACCTGGTCCGGCTCGGGGTGTCCGGCACCCGCTGGGGCCTCGGGACCCGCGCGGCGGAGAAGGCGGACGCCGACGCCGCGCTGGCCGCAGTGGGCGCCACCGACGTCGCCGACCGGCGGCTGTCCCAGCTGTCAGGGGGTCAGCAGCAGCGGGTGGCGATCGCGCAGGCGCTGGTGGGCCGCCCCGACCTGCTGCTGCTCGACGAGCCGCTCGCCAACCTGGACCTGCGCAACCAGCGCGAGGTGGTCGACCTCCTTGGCCAGCTCACGGCCCACGGCGTGACGGTCGTGGTCGTGGTCCACGACCTCAACCCGCTGCTCCCGCACCTGGACGGCGCGGTCTACCTGCTCGACGGCCACGCCCACTACGGGCCGGTGGCCGAGGTGGTCGACGCCGAGCTGCTCACCCACCTCTACGGCACACAGGTGAAGGTGGTCCGCACCGCGCAGGGCGACCTGTTCACGAGGGGCGCGTAGTGGGGCTGCTCCTGGCCGGCGCGGGCTGGCAGTCCAACTGGGCGTCGGTGCTGGGCGAGCCGTTCATGCGCAACGCGTTCGTGGCCGGCTCGCTGGTGGCGGTGGCGGCCGGGCTCCTGGGCTACTTCGTGGTGGTGCGGCAGGGCGAGTTCGCCGCCCATGCGCTGGGCCACATCGGGTTCCCCGGCGCGACCGGGGCCGTGCTGCTCGGCGTCTCGCCGCTGCTCGGCCTGGGCGCGTTCTGCGTGGTGGGCGCGGTGGTGATCGGCCTGCTGGGCGCACGGGCCAACGAGCGCGCCACCGCGACCGGGACCGTGCTGGCGATGGCGACCGGCCTCGGCATCCTCTTCGCCTCGCTGGCGACGCGCACCACCTCCACGGTGACCAACGTGCTGTTCGGCAACCTGCTGGCGGTCACGACGGGCCAGCTCGCGGTGTTCGCCGGGTTCACCGCGCTCATGGCGCTGGTGCTGGCCGTCGTCGGGCGGCCCCTCATGCTGGCCTCGGTGGCGCCGGAGGTGGCCGAGGCCAAAGGGGTCCCGGTCCGGGCGCTCGGCGTGGTGTTCCTGGTCCTGATGGGGCTGCTCGTCACCATGGCGGTCCAGGCAGTGGGCACGCTCCTGCTGTTCGCCCTGGTGGTGACCCCGCCCGCCACCGCGCTGCGGCTCACGGCCCGGCCGTCCCGGGTCGCCATGGGCAGCATCGCGATCGGGCTCGTGGCAGTGGGTGGCGGGCTGACGCTCTCGACGATGCTCAACCTGCCGCCCAGCTTCTTCATCGTCGCCGTGTCATTCCTGGTGTGGGTCGTCACCCTCGGCGCCACCCGCCGGCGGTTCCCCTCGGTCGAGGTCGCGCACGACCACGACCACCACCACTGCTGAGCGGCCCGGTCAGCCCACCGTGGCGAACACGGCGCACAGGTACTCGCCCTGCGCGAACCCCACCGGGTGGTCCAGGGCGTGGCCCCGGACCTGCACGTTGCGCAGCGGCCGGCCGGCGTCGGCCGCCGCAGAGGTGACCACACGTTCGAAGGTCGCGGCGTCCACCCGGGCCGAGCACGAGGCCTGCACCAGGGTGCCGCCGGGAGCCACCAGGCCGGCCGCCAGCCCGGTCAGCCGCGCGTACGCCCGCAGGGCGCCGGGCACCTGCTCCTTGCGCGACGCGAACGACGGCGGGTCGACCACCACGAGGTCGTAGGTCTCGCCCTCCGCCGCGAGCTGTGCCATGACCTCGTAGGCGTCCCCCACCGTCGCCCGGTGCGAGCACGCGGCCACCTGGGGCAGCGCAGAGTTGTAGGCCAGGTTCCGCCGGACGGTGGCGACCGCCTGCGGGCTGAGGTCGACGCTGTGCACCTGGGCCGCGCCGCCCGCGGCGGCGTTCACGGTGAACCCGCCGGTGCAGCAGAACACGTCGAGCACCCGTGCGCCGGCGGCACGGGCGCGGACCTCGAGCCGGTTGTCCCGCTGGTCCAGGAAGTGGCCGGTCTTCTGGCCGTGCACCACGTCGGCCTCGAACGTCAGGCCGTGCTCGGCGAACAGCACCGGCTCGGCCGGGAGCTCGCCCACCAGCGGTGCGCCGTCGGCCAGGTGCTCGGTGCCGGGCCGGCGCAGTGCGGTCGCCGTGGTGCGGGCCAGACGGAGCACCATCCGCGCCACCGGCCGGTCGTGCTCGGCGGCCACGGCCAACAGCGCGCCGACCACGTCGTCGAGGTGCGGCATCCATGCGGCGGAGTAGAGCTTGACCACCGCCACGTCGTCGTAGCGGTCCACCACCAGACCGGGCAGGCCGTCGTTCTCGCCGGACACCCAGCGGTACCCGGTCGTGCCGCCTTCGTCGAGCAGCGGCTGCCGCCGCGACAGGGCGGCCGCCAGCTGCTCGTGCCAGAAGGTTGCGTCGACCGTCCGGGGGCGGCCGGCGTGCAGGACCCGGACGCGGAGGGGCGAGCCGGGGTCCCACAGACCGATGGCGGCGAACTTGCGGTCGTCGTCGAACACCACGGCCAGGTCGCCCACCTGGCCCTGCGGCTTCACCGAGGTGACCGACGCGTCGAAGACCCACGGGTGGCCGCCACGGACCTGGCGGAGCGCGTCCTTGGTCACGCGCACGGCGACGCGGTCGACCGGGCTGGGCGGACGGTCGTGCATCGTCAGAGCGCGGAGACCGGGTCGGTGCCGTGGGCCGCGTGGTGGGGCGGGACGCTCGCGGGGCGGCGGCGCACCACGGCCAGCCGGACCAGGACGACCACCGCGCAGGTCGAGAGCACGACGCCGTACCCGATGAGGGGGCCGTCACCCAGCGCGGCGCCGTAGAGGCCCCACAGCACGGCGTCGAGGATGGAGATCCACCACGTGGACGGGGCCACCCCGCGGACGTCGTCGCTCCGGAGCACCTCGACGACCTGCGGGCCGGTCGTCACGACCACGCCCAGGCCCAGCACCGCGCCGAAGTGGCCGACCGCGAACGCCACGAGCAGGGCGAGTGCCCACGCGCCGGCACCGACGACGTCGACCCGGCGGGTGCGGTGGAGGAGCAGCGCCGACTGCCAGATCCCCGGTACCAGTGCCAGCACCGACACCAGCCAGACCACCGGCAGTCGCTGGTCGATGCCGTAGTAGAGCCAGGCGAACGCGACCAGCACCGCGTTGAAGGCCGCCATGGGCGACACGCCCTCGGCCACGCCCGACCGGAACAGCCGCACCGGCTGCGGCAGCAGCCGGAGCAGGAACACCGCCGAGGCGAGGACCGCGAGCGTGGTGTCGGACACGGGGCCAGGGAGCGCCGTCAGCCGGCGGCGGACATGAGCGCGATCGCCTGGTCGACGCGCTCGCTGTGGATGGTCTCCTCGCGGCCGTTGAGCCGGAGGAGCTTCGCCACCTCGGGGTCGGCCGTCTGGTCGGCCCAGGCCTGGTACCCGGCGTCGGCGTTGCGCTCGCCTGCGACGACCAGCCCGAGCAGGGCGGCGTCGACGGTGTCGGGCAGCGGCACGGCGTGCAGCTCGAGCTGCTCCTCGGTCGGCTCGACCTCGTGGCCCAGCGTGAGCGAGATGGCCTTCAGGATGCGGCGGGCGTGGGCCAGCTCCTCCTTGCCGTTCCGGCGGAGCAGCTCCTGGGCACCGGGGTGGTCGACCCGCGCCGCCAGCTGCTCGTAGAACTCGTGGCCCGTGCGCTCCAGGCGGAACACCTTCCACATCGTGTCGACGTCCAGCTCGGTGGCCGCCGCCACCTCGAGGTTGGCGGTGAAGAAGTCGGGGAGCTCTGCCATGACGGTCCTGTCCCGGTGGCGCAGGTCGCCGACCGACTGCAGGAGCGTACCGAGGCGCGCCCGGGCGGGCTCAGACGGACCTGCGCCCGGGTGAGGCGGGGTTCAGTCGGCGGGTTTCAGTCGCCACGGTGCACGATCCGCCGACCGGTCACGGTCAACGGCTCGATGCGCACCCACCGTCGCTTGTCGTGCGAGGACCAGGAGGCGAGCGGCAGCTCCTGCGCCGCCATCAGCTCGTCCATCTGCTCGATCTCCCTGGCGTGGCCGCGCACCACCACGGACCAGCCGGTGTGGAACAGCGGGTCGGCGGCGTCGATCTCGAACGCCACCCCCTCGCCGAGCACCGCGGCGGCGAGCTTGGTGCCCTCCGCAGTGACGAAGACCAGGGTGCGGCCGTCGACGGCGTAGTTGACCGGGAACATCTCCGGCTGGTTGGCGATCGAGACGGCGAGGCGGCCGACGTAGCTGGTGGACAGCAGCTGCCAGCAGGTCTCCTCGTCAAGGATCTCGAGCCCGTGTCGGTCGGTCCGGATTGCCATAGCGCTACCTCCGCTCTCGGCCCCCGTGACATCGCCTCCACCCATCACGGTACAGTGATCGGCCTTGGAGAGGTGCCGGAGTTAGGTCGATCGGGCCTCCCTGCTAAGGAGGTGTGGGGGCAACCTCACCGTGGGTTCGAATCCCACCCTCTCCGCCACCGGGCGTCGGCTTCGGCCGGCGCCCGCTGCGCGTCCGGACCCAGGAGCGGGTCAGGGGGCGTCGACGGCGTGGGCCAGCAGGTCCTCGAGCCGGCAGTGGTCCAGGGTCCGCTCGTGGGTCGCGGCCAGCACCACCTGCGGGGCACAGCCGGCGCCGAACGCCTCCGCCCACCGGGGGGCGCACAGGCACCACTGGTCGCCGGGCTGCAGTCCGGGGAACCCGTACTGGGGCATCGGGGTGAGCAGGTCGTTGCCCTGCGAGAGCGAGAAGTCCAGGAACTCTGTCGTCATCACGGCGCACACCGTGTGCACCCCGGTGTCCTGTGCGTCGGTGTTGCAGCACCCGTCCCGGTACCAGCCGGTCATGGGGTCGAGGCTGCAGTCCTGCAGCTCGCCACCCAGCACGTTCCTCGCCTGCCCGTCAGCCATGGGCACAGGCAACCACAGCGGGCGGCCCGCTGACGACGCAGCACCGGCGTTCGCCCCGGGCACCACCGACCTGTACGATCCTCACCGCTTCGGCGCTCGTAGCTCAATTGGATAGAGCATCTGACTACGGATCAGAAGGTTGGGGGTTCAAGTCCCTCCGAGCGCGCTGAACTCCCGGGCCGGTGGCCCAGGACGTCCACGGTGACCTGATGGGCTCGGTACTGCTCCACCACGAGAAGATCGAGACCTCCCTCACCGGGGCCCGTGCGTACCGGGTCCGCTACCGGTCCCACGACCTGCACGGCGCCGCGACCGAGTCGACCGGGCTGGTCGTCGCCCCCGCGTCGCCCGGAACCGACCGCCGGGTCATGTCGTGGGCGCACGGCACCACCGGCATCGGCGACGCCGCCTGCCCGTCCGCCCAGCCCGACCCGGCCCGGGAGCTGACGCTCTACTTCGCCCCCGGCAGCACCACCCAGATCGACTACGGGGTCCCGGGTCTGCAGCGGTGGATCGACGACGACTGGGTCGTGGTGGCCACCGACTACCAGGGGCTCGGCACCCCTGGCGTCCACCAGTACACGGTGAACCGCACCAACGCGATCGACGCCGTCACTGCGGTGCACGCCGCCCGCGAGCTGCCCGTCGACGCCGGCCGGCGGTTCGGCGTGGTCGGCTGGTCGCAGGGCGGCGGCGCGGCCGCTGCGACCGTCGAGCTCGACGCGGACGACTACGGGGACCTCGAGATCGTGGGCGCGGCAGCCATGTCGCCGGGCGTGCCGGTCGTCGGCCTGCGACAGCCCGGGCTCGGCACCGCGCTCGGCAGCGCCGCACCACTGCCGCCCGACGGCCACCTGTTCATGATCCTCGCCGGCATGGCCGCCGCCTTCCCGGACACGCTCTCGCTCGACGACGTGCTCACGCCGGTCGGCCGTCGCGTCCTCGACGCCGGGTGGAACACCCAGCCGACCCACCACCTGAACGACTCGCTCGCCCGGGCCTTCCGGCACGAGGGACCGGTGATGGGCGTCGACCGGTCGGCGTTCCCCGCCTGGGTCACGGCCTTCACCGAGGCCTCGGCGACGCGACGGACCCCCGTCGCGCCGGTGCTCGTGCTCCGTGACGCCCAGGACGACAACGGGCCGTGCCCCACGACCTGGCAGGTGGGCTACATCGAGGCGGCACGGGCCATCGGCGGTGACGTCACCGAGAAGGTGTACCCGGACGACGACCACTTCTCGCTGCCCGGCAGCTCGGTCGACCACGCCCGCGAGTGGCTGGCGGCGCAGTTCTGAGCGCCGGTCGCGTCACCGGTCCCACGGGTGGTCGGCACCGACGTACCCGCGGCGCAGGTGCTGCGTCCACGGCTGGCCGTTGAGCTCGAGCTCGGCGACGGTCCCCTTGATCGACAGGTCGGGCAGGCCGACGAGCTGGTCGACCTGCGACTCGTCGAGCTCACGTCCGTCGCCCAGCCGGGCCCACAGGAAGGACGGACGCGCCTGGCCGGGGAACCAGCCGGCCCACACCGTGGCCTCGGTCCCAGTCGCCCGCGCCAGCCGCACCGCCACCTGACGGGCGCGCAGCGGGCCGCAGCGGTCGGCCTTGTAGGCGTCCTTCCCGCACAGCGCACCGCCGCCGATGGGCACCCGCGGGCCGTACAGGTCGGCGACGAGCTTCTTGCCCGAGAGCCCGCCGTCGCCGCGCGGGCCGGGGAGCAGGAACTCGCCGGCCCCGTTGACGGTGCACCACGACGCGTCCACCGAGTCCGGCGCGTCCACACCGGGCAGGGCGCGGAGCGCGTCGACCACGGCGGGGGCGACCTGGCCGTAGAGGTCGCCGTAGCCCACCCCGGGACGGTGCACGGTGGCGATGTTGAGGCGTTCCACCACGGCGCCCGGGCCGTCGGGACGCAGGACCACCAGCACCTTGCCGTCGGGTCCGAACAGGTCGGGCCGGGTGGTCTGGACCGACGCCAGCGCGTCCCGCGCCGCACGGGCGGCCACCACCTCGAGCGGGAGGTGGCCCAGCGCGGGGTCGGGGGTGGCGTGGCCCACCACGACGTCCTGGTCGCAGCTGAACCCCTGGCCCTCGGTGATGCTGTCGTTGCGGTGGACGACCACCACGTCGCTGTGGGTGGTGAGCGGCAACGACCACTGGTCCTGGTAGCCGGCCGACCTGACCACGTCGTCGACCCGGCGCTGCAACCATGCCGGGCCGGCATCGCCCGCGGTCAGGGGGTTGTGGCCCAGCCGGTCGGCCGCGACGTACCCGGTCACCAGCAGGAGCTGGCGGTGGA
>CAIYXG010000253.1 GCA_903930035.1 uncultured Actinomycetes bacterium
ACAGGCCGTCGCCCTCGGCCGGACCGGCCATCAGCCGACCGTGCCCTCGGGACCGGCGATCACCACGTGCGGCTCCTCGGTGATCACGAACTCGACCCGGTCCATGTCCAGGAACCGCCGCTCGTCCGGGGCGACGAGCTCGGCGTAGGCCGGCTCGGAGATGAAGCCCACGAAGTCGTCGATCGACCGGAACCACTGCTCGGCGACCCCGTCGACGCCCTCGGTGCCGCTGAGCGCGTCCGGCCGGTGCCGGGGGTGCTGCTCGTAGCGCACCAGGTGGCGGGCCAGCTCGGGGGTGCCGGCGATGAGCGGACCGTGGTGGTGGCGCCAGTGGTCCACGAACTCCTCGTGGGTCATGGACGGGTTCCGGCGGAGCACGGCGAACAGCTTGACCATGGCGAACCTCCCGAAGGTCCGGGCCGTTGCCCGGCGACGGCCACCGCGCCGTCGGCCGCAATCTTCCAGCCTGCCCGTCCCGGGTCAACCGGGCCGCCGCGCCCGGGGCGCGAGACTCTCCGGGCCCACCGGGGAGGCACCGGGCCGGGCGGCCGCAGAGGGGCGAGATGGTCGACGGACACCGCAGGGACATCGAGGGCCTGCGTGCCGTCGCCGTCACCGCCGTGCTCCTCTACCACTGCCGGTTCGGGTTCGCCGAGGGCGGCTACGTCGGCGTGGACGTCTTCTTCGCGCTGTCCGGGTTCCTCATGACCGGGCTGCTGCTCGCCGAGCGCACCCGCACCGGCGGCGTGGCGTTCCGGGACTTCTACGCACGCCGGGTCCGCCGGCTCCTGCCTGCGTCGGGGCTCGTGCTCGTGCTGACCACGGTGGCGTCCTGGCTGGTCCTCTACCCGCTGCAGTTCCGTGCCGCGGCCCGGGACGCCGCCGCCGCCGGCGCCTACGTCGTCAACTACCGGTTCGCGGTCGAGGGGGCCGACTACCTCGGCGCCCAGGTCGCCGAGTCCCCCGTGCTCCACTACTGGTCGCTCGCGGTCGAGGAGCAGTTCTACCTGCTGTGGCCCGTGCTCGTCGTGGTGCTGCTCGGGCGGCGCACCCTCCGGACCCGGCGGGCGCTCGTCGGCGTGGTCGTCGTCGGCGCCGCGTCGTTCGCCGCCGCCGCCGTCCTGACGACCTCCTCGCAGCCGTGGGCGTTCTTCTCGCTCCCCACCCGCGCCTGGGAGTTCGCCGTCGGCGCCGCCGCCGCCCTCGTGTGGTCCCGGGTGCGCAGCCGGGCCCCCCGGGCACGCGCCGCGCTGGGGTGGGCCGGCATGGCGGCGGTCGCGGCGTCGGTGCTCCTGATGGACGCCACGACCCCGTTCCCCGCGCCGTGGGCCCTGGTGCCGGTGCTCGGCACCACGGCGGTGCTGCTCGCCGGGGGCGCGCCCGGCGGGCCCGGTCTGCTGCTCGAGCGGGGACCGTGCCAGTGGGTCGGCAACCGCGCCTACTCGCTCTACCTGTGGCACTGGCCGCCCCTCGTGCTGGTCCCGGTGGCGCTCGGGCGCACGCTCAGCGCCGTGGAGAACCTGGGGGTGGTCCTGGTGGCGTCGGCCGTGGCGGTCGCCGCCTACCACCTCCTGGAGCAGCCCCTCCGACGCGGCGCGTGGCTCTCGGCCCGGCCGCAGCGGGCCGCCGTGCTCGGGGTGGCCCTCACCGCCGTCGCCGTGGTGGTGCCGCTCGGGATGGTCCGCGCCGCGTCCGCCGCCGGCGACGGGGCGGCCGCCACCGCCACCACCGACCCGGCGCACGGCACGCTCGACCGGCTCGACCCGGCGGCGGTCCCCGCCGGCGCGCGTGTCGACGGGCTCGACCGGACCGGACCCGTCCCGGTGCCGTCCAACCTCACCCCGGCGGCCGACGCGG
>CAIYXG010000254.1 GCA_903930035.1 uncultured Actinomycetes bacterium
CCAGGAGGCCCGGCGCTACTCCGTGGGGTCGGCCGCCTGGCGGATGGTCTCGACCCTGGCCACGCGCGACGTCCTCGTCGTGGTGACCGTGCTGGTCGTGCTGGTGGCCGCGCTGGCCGCCCGTGACCGGTGGCGCGCGCCGTCGGGTCCGTGGTGGTCGCGCGTCGGCACGGCGCTGGGCGCCTGGCTGGTCGTGCAGGCGGCGTTCCTCCTCGTCGAGTCGGCGATGTGGCTCCCCCACGTGAGCGAGCTGGTGGTGCCGCTCTGCCTCCTCGCCGCGCTGCGCCTCCCCCGGACCCGGGTGCTGGTCGCCCCGTGGGTGCTCGGCGCCGTCGTCTGGGCGGCGAGCGACTGGAGGTTCGTGCGCCCCGGGACCTACGGGCGGGGCACGCCCGAGCGGTACGTCGTGCCCCGGATCGGTGGCTGCCCCGGCGGCCGGATCGTCACCGACGAGCCGGGTCTGGCCTGGCGGGCGGGGGCGGGGGTGCCGTGGTCGTTGGTCGACACGTCGGTCAAGCAGTTCGACCAGGGCCGGATCACCGAGGCGACGGTCCTCCGCGCCGCGCGCGACCCGCGGTCCTCGACCGTCGTCGTCACCGACCCGAACCGGCTCGGACGCTGGCCCGACCTCGCCGACCGCCTGGGCGAGCTGGGCTTCCGCACCGTCGCCGACCGTGACGGCGTGCGGGTGCTCGTCCGCGGCTGCACCCCCCACCCCGGCTGATCCGGTCCGGAGCGGCTAGGCCGAGCGGCGGGCGCGGGTCGTGCCGAGACGGTCGAGGAGGCGCAGCGGCGGGACGGCGTCGATGATCCGGGAGAACGACGACACCTCGGCCAGCACGGTGAGCGCCACCACCACGCCCAGGGCCACCAGGCGGGTGGTCTCCCCCGTGCCCAGCACCACCCCGAGCCCGAGCACCGCCCCGACCACGTTGGCGCCGGTGTCGCCGAGCATCAGCCGCTCCGACAGGTCGTCGGGCAACAGCGCGAACGCGGCGCCCATCGCCGGGGCGATCGCCACCCCGGCGGCGCTCCCCCCGAGCACGATCGCCAGCGGTACGTAGGCGATCGCGGCACACTTCAGCGTCCGGCCCGGCGCCCGGTCGAGGAGGTTGCCGAGGTTGGCGGCCAGTGCGATCAGCACGGCGTCGACGAGCAGGCGCCGGCCGGTGGCGAACCCGGGCGTGGTGACCAGCACCACCGCCACGCCCGCCCCGCCGAACAGCTTCAGGAAGCCGGTCGTGATCCGGCCGTGGACCAGCGCACCGACGTGGCCCGTGAAGCCCCGGGCGCTGCCGTCGCCGATCAGGTCGTCGAGCAGGCCCAGCAGGCCGAACCCGAACACGGCGAGCAGCACCAGCGCCCGGTCGATGGTGAGCCCCGGTTGGTCGCCCACCCCCAGCGCACCGAGCACCGCCCGGCCCGCCTCGACCACGAGCACCGCCAGCACGATCAGGATGCCGCCGGCGGTCGCCAGGTGGTGACCGCGGTAGTTCTCGCGGTCGAGCACCGGCGCGGCCAGGATCTGGGGCGCGCCGGACCGCAGGAACACCACGGCCAGCGCACCGGCGACCAGTCCGAGGACGACGATCACGGTGCGATCCCCGGACCGGACCGGACCGCCACCGGACCGCCGGCGCCGTCGGACGCCGCGGGCGCCGTCGCCACCAGCATCTGGACCCACACCGCCACGTACACGACCGCCATGATGCCCGGCACGATCATGCCGGAGTCGTTGAACCCGACGCCGAGGACGGCCAGG
>CAIYXG010000255.1 GCA_903930035.1 uncultured Actinomycetes bacterium
CCGGCGCCGACGAGTTCCGGGCCGAGGGCGTGGCCTGCTACCGCCAGTTCATCTCCGGCCTGCTCGACCTCACCGACAACATCGTGGGCGACCGGGTGGTGCCGCCCCCGCACACGGTTCGCTACGACATCGACGACCCGTACCTGGTGGTGGCCGCCGACCGGGGGACGGCCTCGTTCTCCGACCTGGCCAACGGGATCGCCGCCGAGCACGGGTTCTGGCTGGGGGACGCGTTCGCCTCGGGCGGGAGCGCCGGGTACGACCACAAGGAGCTCGGGGTCACGGCCCGCGGCGCCTGGGTCTCGGTGACCGAGCACTTCGCCCGGCGGGGCGTCGACGTGCAGACCGACCGGCTCCGGGTGGTGGGGATCGGCGACATGTCCGGCGACGTGTTCGGCAACGGCCTGCTGCGCTCCCGGTCGGTGCAGCTGGTGGCGGCGTTCGACCACCGTCACGTGCTGCTCGACCCCGACCCCGACCCGGCGCGCTCCTTCGCGGAGCGGCAGCGCCTGTTCGACCTGCCCCGCTCCTCGTGGGACGACGTCGACCGGACGACGCTGTCGGCCGGGGCCATGGTCCACCCCCGCAGCGTGAAGCAGGCCCAGCTCACGCCGGAGGTCCAGGCGCTCCTCGGCACCACGGCCACCACGCTGACCACCCCCGAGCTGGTAAGGGCCGTGCTCGCCCTGGACGTCGACCTGCTCTACCTGGGTGGCATCGGCACCTTCGTGCGGGCCTCGACCGAGTCCGACGACGACGTGGGCGACCCCGCCAACCGCGAGGTCCGGATCACGGCCCCGGAGCTCCGTGCGGCGGTCGTGGGCGAGGGCGCCAACCTGGGGATCACGCCACGGGCGCGGGTGGAGCTGGCACTCGGCGGCACGCAGCTGAACGCCGACGCGGTGGACAACTCGGCCGGCGTGGACACGTCCGACCACGAGGTCAACCTGAAGATCCTGCTCGGCCTGGCCGAGACCGCGGGCCGGATCGACCGGGCCGGCCGGGACCAGCTGCTCGCTGCGGCGGCCGAGGACGTCGTGACCACCGTCCTGCGCCACGTCCGTGACCAGCACCGGGCCCTGACCCGCGCCGAGGCGGCGTCGCAGCAGGAGCTGGACACGTTCCTCGAGGTCCTGGGCGCGCTGGCGCGGTCCGGCCGGATCGACCGGCGGACCAACGCCCTGCCGGGCGAGGAGGAGCTGGACCGGCGCCGCCGCGCCGGGCTGGGCCTGGTCCGCCCCGAGCTGGCCGTGCTCATGGCGGCCGAGAAGGTGCGCCTGACCGAGGTCGTGCTGGGGTCCTCGCTCCCCGACGGACCGGCCCTCGACGTCCTGGCCCTCGACTACCTCCCGGCGGCGCTCCGCGAGGTCGCCGGCGACCTGGTCCACGCCCACCCGTTGCGCCGCGAGATCGTGACGACCCGGCTCGTCAACGAGGTCGTGGACCGCATGGGCACCACCTGGGTCACCTCCACCTGCCGGCGGACCGGGAGCGACGAGCCCACCGTGCTCGGCGCGTACTGGGCCGCCCGCACCACCCGCGACCTGGGCGACCTGTGGGACCAGGTCGACGCGGCCGGCCCGGACGACCGGGACGACGCATGGGACCGGGCGGTCGCCCAGTTCGACGAGGCCGTCGAGGCGGCGCTGCCTGCCTAGGACGCGCCGTCGGTGCGCCGGACGCCCGGCGGACGGCGCCCGCTGGCCA
>CAIYXG010000256.1 GCA_903930035.1 uncultured Actinomycetes bacterium
CGGCCGGGCTGCTCAGCGACGACCAGGCCGGACGGATCCTTGCCTTCGAGGGCGGGACCCCCGCGCGACCAGCCCTGCCCGAGCCGCTCGTCCCCGGCCGTGACGGGGCCGGGCCCGCCGCCGCACCCTCGTCCGCCGCACTCCCGTCCGCCGCACTCCCCGCAACCACCCCGGCCGCGGCCGCACCGGTGGGCCGCACGGCCCTGGCGGTCGAGGTGGTGGCCTACCTGGGCGCCGCGCTGATCGTCGCCGCCGTGCTCGCCATCCTGGGCCGCACCTGGGAGGACGTCCCGCTCGTCGGCCGGCTGGTGCTGGTCGGCGTCCCCACTGCTGCGGCAGGTGCAGCGGGCTGGTTCCTCCGCCCGCACGCCGGTCCGCTCGGCCGGCTGGCCTCGGTGCTGTGGCTGCTGTCGGTGGGTGGCACGGCCGCCGTCGTCGCGCTGGTGTGCGCCGACGGGACCGACGTGGCGCCGGACGCGGCGGCCACCATCACCCTGGGCGTCACGGCGCCCGTGGCGGTCCTGGCGTACGTCGGCCAGCGGCGCCCGCTCCAGCTGCTCGCCATGGTGGGCACGACGACCGGCCTGGTCGCCTCGGCGATGCACCTGGCCGGTGCGGAGTCGGCGGGCGTGATCGGCATCGTGGTGGTGGCGCTCGGGCTGGGGTGGTTCGCCCAGGCCCGCGTCCCCCTGCTCGAGCCGGCGCTCGCCGGCACCGTCGCCGGGCTGGTCGCGGCCTACGCCGGCGCGCAGGCGGTCTCGTCCCAGTGGGCCGTGCCCGGCACGGCCCTCGTCGTCCTGGGGGCCGTCGGCCTGATGGCCCTCAGCATCGCCGACCACTCCACGCTCGAGCTGCTGATGGGGGCGGTGGCGCTGTTCACGTCGCTGCCGCGGCTCCTGTTCGAGTGGTTCCCGAACTCCGTCGGCGCGCCGCTGGCGCTGCTCGTCTGCGGCGTGGTGCTGGTGCTCGTCGCGCTCCGGGTGGCGGCGACCCGTCGTGGCGCGGACACCGGGGGGCGACCGATGTCACCTCCGGCCGATTCGTGATTCCGGGCGGGAACGACTGAACTACCGGGGTCCTTCCCGGTGTTGTGCCGGGTGGACCCTGACCCCCCCCGAAAGCGAGTCCCGGTGTTCGGACGCCTTGGAACCTGGTGCTGTCGTCGACGAGGACGCGTCGTCGTCGCGTGGGTCGTGGTGCTGGTCGGCCTCGGGGTCCTGGCCGGCTCGCTCGGCCCGAAGTTCCGCACCACCTTCGACCTGCCGAACGTCGAGAGCCGGCAGGGCTTCGACCTGCTCTCCGAGCAGTTCGACGGCCTGGGTGCGGGTGACAACGGCACCATCGTGTTCCGCTCCGCCAACGGGTTCTCGGCCCGTGAGCAGGCCGCCGTCTCGGTTTTCCTCGACAAGGTCAACGCGCTGAAGGACACCCGGGTCCAGGACCCGTTCGCCCCGGGGGCCGCCTCGCAGGTCTCGGTGCGGCCCGGCGTCGAGGGCACCATCGCCATCGCCCCCATCGAGGTCGGGCGGCTCGACATCAAGGAGCGCGAGGAGTGGGCCGAGGGCGTGCGCTCGCTGGCCCCCCGGACCGCCGGGCTGGAGACCTACTTCGGCGGCCAGATGTTCGACAAGGTGAAGGCGCCGTCGTCGGAGCTGCTCGGCATCGCCTTCGCCATCGTGGTCCTGCTGCTGGCCTTCGGGTCGGTCATGGCGATGGGGCTCCCGATCGGCGTGGCGCTGGCGGGGATCGGGGTGGGGACGACCCTGCTGGTCCTGATCTCGAACGTCATGAAGATGCCCGACTTCGCCACCCAGATCGGCATCATGATCGGCCTGGGCGTCGGCATCGACTACGCCCTGTTCATCGTCACCCGCTTCCGCGAGCAGCTCCATGCCGGCCACACGGTCGAGGAGGCGGTCGGCATCGCCATCGACACCTCCGGGCGGGCCGTCACGTTCGCCGGCCTGACGGTGGTCGTGTCCCTCCTGGGCATGCTGCTCATGGGGGTCTCCTTCGTCACCGGCCTGGGCGTCGGCTCGGCCACGATCGTCACGATCACCATGGTGGCGTCGCTCACGCTGCTCCCCGCACTGCTGGGGTTCGTGGGCGACCGCGTCGAGCGCACCCGTTGGGGGAGCCTGGTGGCGACGGGCCTGGTGGCCCTCGGCCTGTTCGGCGCCGGTCTCAAGCTGCGGCCGCTCATGCTGGCCCTGCCGCTGGCCCTGCTGGTGGTCCTGGCCACGTTCGCGGTCGCGCCGCTCCGCCGGGAGGTGCCGCGGCGCGAGCCCCGGCCGCTGCGCGAGACCTTTGCCTACCGCTGGAGCCGGATCGTCCAGAACCACCCGTGGTCCATGTCGCTGGCCGCCACGGCGCTCCTGCTGCTGCTGGCGGTCCCGGTCCTGAGCCTGCGGCTGGGGTTCGCCGACCAGGGC
>CAIYXG010000257.1 GCA_903930035.1 uncultured Actinomycetes bacterium
CGGGTACTGGCCGGTGACGGACTACACGGGCCTCGACGACCAGACCGAGGTCTGGTGGGACCCCGACGCGGTCGGTCCGGACGAGTCCGGCACCGAGGGCCGCGGGATGTGGGCCTACGTCGACGGCGGGACGCGCTTCCTGCCGGGCAAGTGGCCGAGGGCCGCGCCCAAGGTGTTCCGGGACGCGGGCGCCGTCACGGTCTACCGGGACCTCCCCGAGGGGATCACGCTGCCCGACTACGAGCCGCTGCCGCCGCGCTGAGGCGGCGCCGGCTCAGGAGTCGGGGGTGTCGCGGAGGAACTCCTCGAGCTCCGCGGCCAGCTCGTCGCCCGACGGCAGGTGGTCGAACCCGAACGTGGGGGGCTCGTCCGGGCCGCCCAGACCCTGGTCGGCCATCTCCTCGAGCTGGGCGACCATCGACTGGTGCTGGGAGTTCTCGCCCACCAGCTCGTCGAGCCGCAGCCGGGCGGCGCGGGCCTCGCCCGGCAGCTCGCCGGTCGGGATCTCCAGGCCGGTGAGCTCGGCCAGTCCCTCGAGCAGGGCCACGCTGCCGGCGGGGTAGGGCATGCTCGAGACGTAGTGCGGGACCTGTGCCCAGAGCCCCAGCGTGGGGATGCCGGCGTCGTTGAGGGCCACGTCGAGCGCGGTCTGGATGCCGGCGGGCACGTCCAGCGTGCCGCGGACGTAGCCGTGGAGCTGGTTGCTGAGCTCGACCGACGACGTGGTGACGGCCAGGTTGGTGGCCCGGGTGTGGGGGACCGGCGCCGGGTAGGCGCCGAGCGTCACGACCATGCGGCAGCCGAACTGCTCGGCGAGGGCGACGACGCCCGCGCAGAACGCGTGCCACTCGAAGTCCGGCTCGGCGCCGACGAGCAGCAGCAGGTCGTTGCCGGCACCGTCGGTGCCGGCCCGCAGCTCGGTGGCGGGCCAGATGAGCTCGGTGACCACGCCGTTGACGAGCTGCATGATCGGGCGCCGGGCCCGGTGGTCCAGAAGGCGGTCGGCGTCGAACACGGCAACGGTGTCGGCGTCGGCGGCGGTCAGCAGGACCGACATGGCGTTGGCGGCGGCGACCCCGGCGTCGATCCAGCCCTCGAGCGCGACGACCATGACCGGGTCCACCAGGTCGGGGGACCACTGCAGGTCGACAATGGGGTCGGTCATGCGGTGCTGCTCGTTCCGTCGGTGCCGGCCTGCAGGCCGGCGTCGGCCACGGCCTGCTCGGTGAGCTCGGCCAGCTTGTCCAGCATGTACCGGAAGCCGGCGACCTGCTCGGCGGGCACGTCGCCCATCGCGCCGCCGGCGTACCGGGCGTAGACGCCGGCGATGATGCAGGTCAGCTTCCAGTAGCCGAACGCCACGTAGAACCCCAGGCGGCTGACGTCCCTTCCCGAGACCTCGGCGTAGCGCGCCACGAGCTCGTCCTTGCGGGGAAAGCCCTCGAGCGCGGTGGGGGAGGCCTGGGGGAGGACGGCGCCCTCGTCGGGGTCGGACCAGTAGACGTAGAGCAGGCCCAGGTCGGCGAGCGGGTCGCCGAGCGTGCAGATCTCCCAGTCCAGGACCGCCATGACGCCGCCCTCGGCGTCGAGCCTGCAGTTGTCCAGCCGGTAGTCGCCGTGGACGATCGCCGCAGGCCCCTGCTCGGGGATCCCGGCGGCGAGCGCGGCGTGCGCGGCGTGCACGGACGGCAGGTCCAGGCCGCCCTCGACCTGCTCCTCGGACTGCTGGAACTGTCCGTACCAGCGCCGGAGCTGCCGCTCGACGTAGGCCTCCTTGC
This sequence comes from uncultured Actinomycetes bacterium, assembly GCA_903930035.1. Lineage (GTDB taxonomy): Bacteria > Actinomycetota > Acidimicrobiia > Acidimicrobiales > Microtrichaceae > CAJANQ01. Next base: position 1,779 of record CAIYXG010000257.1, read on the forward strand.
GGCCCAGGCCGCCCAGGCCGACGGCGTCGACGTCGACCGAGTGGATGGCGGCGAGCACCTCGACGAGCGACTCGCCGGCGCGCCGGCGCTGGGCGACGGTGAGCGAGTCGGCCTCCGTCGAGGAGCGCACCACCGTCCCGTCGACGAAGTCCATGACGTAGAAGGGTGCGCCGTTGACCGACTCGTCGGTGCAGAGCCCGTGGACCGGGGCGACCGGCACGTCCGTCCCGGCGAGCGCGGC